>JBEUIR010000030.1:0-13965 GCA_040415395.1 Candidatus Thiothrix namsaraevi | reverse complement strand
CCAGCAAGCGTTGGATGGCGGGATCGCTTAGGTCGGTTACGGCGCGGGCGGGCTGATGCAAGATCGGTTCATCAGCAGTGGCAATCGGTAAAATACGGGTGGTTTCTGGCATCATCGGTTGAGTTGAGTGGTGAAGGGTGTTTAAGTCAAGCCACAATATTTTAACACGAAAGTGATACACTGCATCACTTTAACCCTTGCCGAGAATTGATGGATGCTACCCGATAATGACAATAGTAATGCGGGATTGTTGCCTAGCCCGATACCCCGTCAAGCGCCCTTGCGCTGGGAACACGTATTGCCGCTGTTAACCCGCTTGGTGGTATGGGGAATTATTCTCGGTTTGCTGACCTTGCTCAGTTCTTTTTTTGCCCTGATTTTTCTGACATTTGTATTTGCTTATCTGCAATCGGGAATTGTGGATGTGTTAACGCGGCGAATGCGGTGGCTGCGTGTGCCGGTAGTGGTGCTGGTAGGTGGGCTGTTTTTGGGGGCAATCATTACGGTCAGTTTGTTTCTTGCCCCCAAGGTTTATCAGCAAGCCACCGGATTTGCCAAAGGCTTTTTCGTGTACATGGAAAGCATTGATACCGAAGTGCTGAATCTGGCGGAGCGTTACCCCTTGTTGCAAGAGGCTATCCCGGAATTACGCCGCCCGCCTACACCTGTGCAACCGAATGCGGGAATTCCTGAGTGGGCTGCGCCAATACCGCCAGTGCCGCCGGTACAAAATGGTGTTGCCGTCACGGGTGCTGTGGCAGAGCCGCCTGCCACGCAACGGACGTTTAGTGAGTCGCCAACGGGTTTATTAGTGGGGTTATTGACCGGCAAAGAAAAATCGGTCGATAGCCGTGAAGCGGTGAAAGTGGCGCTCGATCAGCTCACCAATCTTAGCCGTCAAGCCCTAGCAATTTTGACGACATTTTTACTGGCCTTGTTGTTTGCGTTTTTGATCGTGTTGGATCTGCCGCATTTGGCGGCAAGTGTGCGTGATTTGGAAAACACCCGGTTGCGCTTCATTTATGTGGAAGTTGCTGACAATATTTACCAATTTGGCAAGGTGCTCGGTCATGCGATGCAAGCACAGTTTTACATTGCCTGCGTGAATACGGTGTTGACGGCGATTGGTTTGCACATATTGGGCATGGGTGAGCACATGGCATTTCTGTCGGTGTTGGTGTTCCTGTTTAGTTTTGTACCGGTGGCGGGTGTGTTTATCAGTTCAATCCCTATTTGTTTGATTGCGTTGAATATGGGCGGGGTGAATTTGATGTTGTTGAGCATTGCCCTGATTACCATCATCCACTTGATCGAGGGTTACGCGCTGAATCCGCTCATTTACGGGGCGCGGTTGCGAGTGAATCCGGTGATTGTGCTGATTATCCTTACAGTAGGCGGCAAGTTATTCCACATTTGGGGGCTGATCCTAGGGTTGCCGGTGTGCATTTACTTGTTTGGTCATGCGATTCGTTACCGGAAACCGCCACTTTCCTAACTAAAGTCAAGGTTTGGCCTACTTGTTTGCCTGATGCCGGTTTGTGTTGACCCATGTCAAACTTGGTGCAGTGAAAGCCTGCACAATGCTACTGGTGGCAACGAAATAATAAGTGGTTAATCATGTTGGTATTAGGTATTGGCAATAGTCTGTTGCAAGACGAGGGAATTGGTATCCACCTCCTGCGTTTTATGCAGAAACATTTTCCGGCATTCCCGGATGTGACGTATCTGGATGGCGGGACGCTGAGCTTCACCCTTGCCAGCGATATTGAGGAACATGATCACTTATTGGTGTTGGATGCGGTAGAACTGCACGCTAGGCCCGGTACGTTGTGTTGCTATGAAAATGAGGCGATGGATCATTTTCTTGGCACAGCCAAACGCAGTGCGCACGAAGTCGGTTTGCTGGATTTGATGGATATTGCACGTTTGACCGGGCATCTGCCCCAGCATCGCGCCCTCGTCGGCATTCAGTATCAAACCTTCGATTGGGGTGAGCAATTGACCCGTGCGGTCGAACACAATATCCCGTTGGCGGGTCGTTTGGCGGCTACTATTTTACAAAAGTGGGAATTTGCGGCGCATCCACCTTGCCACTCCCATCACGCACCTAAGTTGGAGATAGTTTCATGAGTTTAAACGCTATTCCTGTTCACACAGAAACCGTTGCTACCGGCAATTTGCGCCCTGTCATGCATGAAATTCGCCAGGCTCTCAGCGAGTTAATCGTACACGGTACACACGGCATGATCGACTTGCACAGCTTGCCGTTCTCCCCACAGGAATACGCTGCTCTGGATGAGTTTCTGGGTGAAGGCGAAATCGACCTTACTCTCAATGTGCTGGGCAAAACCCGGTTGCGCGAAAGTGGTTACGCGGGCATCTGGCGCATTGAACACTTTGACGACAACGACAAACGTATCGGTTATTTCATCGAAATTGGTCATGTGCCGGAAATCTTGCGTTCCCAATGCGACGACATTAAGGAAGGCTTGGCGGCAATGACCACAATTCTGGCGATGGAGGAAGGCAATAATGAGGATGCAAACACCTAGTCCTTATGAGCAAACCCTAGGCGAACACCTGCGCTCGCAGGGCATTTCGCGGCGGGGTTTCCTGAAATTCTGTGGTCTGCTGGCTTCCAGTATGGCTTTAGCTCCGGCGATGATTCCAAAAATCGCCGCTGCCCTTGAACAAGCAAAACGCCCTTCGGTGATCTGGCTATCCTTTCAGGAATGCACGGGTTGCACCGAATCCTTAACCCGTTCGCACAGCCCCAGCATTGAAGGGCTGATCTTTGACGCGATTTCCTTGGATTACCATCACACCTTGCAAGCCGCTTCGGGCGATGCTGCCGAACACGCGCGTGAAGAGGCGATGAAAGCGCATTACGGCAAATACGTGTTGGTGGTGGATGGCTCGATTCCGCTGGATAACCCCGGTTACTCCACCATTGCGGGCATCAGCAATCTGGATATGTTGAAAGAAGCCGCTGCCGGTGCTGCTGCCATTATTGCGGTTGGCACGTGTTCTGCCTACGGTGGTTTGCCGAAGGCTGATCCGAATCCAACGGGGGCGGTGTCCGTATCCGACATTATTAAAGACAAACCGATTATCAACGTCCCCGGTTGCCCGCCGATTCCGGTGGTGATTACCGGCGTGATTGCCCATTTCCTAACCTTCGGGCTGCCCGAACTGGATAGTTTGGGTCGTCCGAAAGCTTTTTATGGGCAAAACATCCACGACCGTTGCTACCGCCGTCCGTTTTACGATCGCGGTCTGTTTGCGGAAACCTTTGATGACGAAGGTGCGAAAGCAGGCTGGTGTTTGTACAAACTCGGTTGCAAAGGCCCAGTGACCTACAACGCTTGTGCTACTACCAAATGGAACGATGGCACGAGCTTCCCGATTGAATCCGGGCATGGTTGCATCGGCTGTTCCGAACCCAACTTCTGGGATTTCGGCGGTTTTTACAAGGCATTGTCCATTCCTACGGGCTCATCGGGGCAGAACGTGGTGTATGCCGCTGCCGCCGGTATTGCTGCCGGGGTTGCCATCGGTGCGATAAACAAAAAATCCAAGACGGAGGCGGCAAGTTCACACCAAACCGTGACCGTTGAGGAATTGAATCAGGAGTCAGGATCATGAACGAAGTTGAGTTCCTGCAATGGGTCAAAGGCCCTGCTTTCAGTATTGCCCTGTTTATCTTTGTGGCGGGGTTAGTGCTGCGCCTGTTTGAAATCCTGTCGTTGGGTAGAAAAGTGAATTACGCCGTGCCGAAAGGCGACCCGATGCAAGGCGGCTTGCGTGAAATTTTCCGCCGTTTTGGGACGGATAAGGCGACTTTCCAGCGTTCGATGCTTACCATCGTGGCTGGGTATGTGTTCCACATCGGGCTGTTCGTGGTGATCTTTTTGCTGGCAGCGCATGTGGAAGTATTCAAAAGCGTATTTGGCTTTGGCTGGCCTCACCTGTCCACGCCCGTGGTGGATGCGTTTGCGGTGATTACCATGCTGGCGTTGGTAGTGCTGCTGATTCATCGCTTGCAGCATCCGGTAAAGCGTTTCTTGTCTAGCCCCGGCGATTATGTGGCGTGGGTGGTGACGTTTGTGCCGTTGCTGACGGGCTACATGGCCTACCACCATTTGTTGCTATCGCCGCAGATGATGTTGGGGTTGCATATTTTGAGCGTGGAAGTCCTATTGATCGTGTTCCCGTTCACCAAGCTGATGCACACGTTCACGGTGTTTCTGTCACGCTGGTATAACGGAGCCTCGATGGGTTTGCGGGGGGTGAAATCATGAGTACGTTGACACTCGAACGCGGCATTAATGCTTTCAAAGCGCAAATTGATGCACCCATGGCAAGTTTCTTCAGCTCGTGCGTATCGTGCGGGATGTGTGCGGAAGCCTGCTTGTTTTACACCGAAAACCCTGAGCCACGCTTTACGCCGATCTACAAGCTCGAACCGTTGCGGCGCGTGTGGGAACAGGAATACACCCTGATCGGCAAACTCAAAGCCAAATTGGGTTTGAGCAAACCCGTTACCGATGCGGAACTCGCCGAATGGCAGGAGCTGGTTTACAACAACTGTTCCTTGTGCGGACGCTGCACCCTGATTTGTCCGGTCGGCAATGACATTACCTACATGATTCGCAAAATGCGCGAGGGCATGGTGGCTTCGGGTCACGCGCCGGAAGGCTTGATTGGCGCATCCACCCGTGCGGTTCAAATTGGTAGCCCAATGGGAGTCAAGCTCCCCGCCTTGCAAGCGCAAGTCCGCCATCTGGAAAAATCCAGCGGTCTGGAAGTGCCTTTCGACAAGGAAGGTGCGGAATACCTGCTGATGCTGTCCTCGATGGAGATCATGAACTACCCCGAATACTTGGGGGCGGTTGCCAAGATCCTCACCAATGCAGGCAAAACCTGGACGTTGAGCAGCGAATGCTTTGAAGCCACCAATTCCGGCATCCAAATCGGTTCGTCCGACATTGCGCGGGAACTGGTTAGTCGCGTCGTCGCTGCTGCCGAAAAGCTCAAAGTCAAAACGGTGATCAGCCCCGAATGTGGTCACGCTTACACTGCGCTGCGTTGGGATGGGCCTAATCTGATAGGGCGTCCCTACACCTTTGCTGCCAAACATATCGTTGAAGTGTTAGACGAATTACGCGCCGAAGGCTTGCTGCAAACCGAAGGCTTCGAGGAATCTAAACTCACTTTCCACGACCCGTGCCAATTGGTACGCCGTGGCGGCGTGGTCGAGCAGCCGCGCAACTTGCTGAATATGGTGGCGAAAAACTTCGTGGAAATGGCGGATCACGGCACGCTCAACTGGTGCTGCGGCGCAGGCGGTGGTGTGAGTGCCAACGAAGACGCCGAAGAAGTGAAAATGAAAGCCTTCCAGCGTAAGAAAAAGCAACTGGACGAATTGCATGTGGATACGCTGGTAACGGCATGTGCTAACTGCCGCATCCAGTTGGAAGAGGGTATGGAAGTCAACCAGATGGACATCCCCGTGTTGGGCTTGACTGAAATGATTGCTGAACACTTGGTCGAACGTAAGGGAGGTGCAGCATGATCACCCAAGATACCGATTTCAAACAGGCTCTCGATAAGTTGGGATTGGTGCAACAACGCCGCGTTGGTGCAGCATTCGTGCGCAACGTGCTGGCACTCAATCCCGCCGTCACCAAAGCGGTAGACGCTGCTGCTAACGAAGATACCACTGCCGACGAACTCGCCGTGGCATTCAAGCAAGCCAAAGCTGCCGCGCTCGATAGCCATACCCGTTGCGGTTCGGACAGCGATTGGCAGGCACAGGCAGGCTATTTCGTTGCCCGCGCCGCTACCGCGTTAGTAGCCCCCGACAAGCAAGCAAAATCGCCCGCGTGGGAAGCCGCCGTCAATGCGCGGATGGCACGCACTTGTGGGCACATTGATGCCTCCGACGAATCCATGCACGAGGAAAGCGAAGCACAGTATCGTCTCCTTGAGCAATTCCTGAACGACATTTGAGGATACTAAAATGACTGAACGTGTCGTTGTCGACCCTATCACCCGCATCGAAGGTCACTTGCGTATCGAAGCGCAAATGAACGGCAACACCATCGAACAGGCGTATTCCGCCGGGACAATGGTACGCGGTATTGAAATCATCCTGCGCGGGCGTGATCCGCGTGATGCGTGGGCGTATGCGCAACGCATTTGCGGCGTGTGTACGCTGGTGCATGGTATTGCCTCAGTGCGCTCGGTGGAAGATGCGCTGAATTACAGCATTCCGCCCAATGCGCAACTGATCCGCAACTTGATGATAGCGGCGCAATACGTGCATGACCATGTGATGCATTTCTACCATCTGCACGCGCTCGATTGGGTGGATGTGGTATCCGCGCTCAAAGCCGACCCCAAAGCCACGTCTGAGTTGGCGCAAAAGATTTCCCCAAGCTGGCCGAATTCTTCCGCCGGTTATTTTGCCGACCAGCAAGCCAAGCTGAAAAAGTTTGTCGAAGCGGGGCAGTTGGGCATTTTCGCTAAGGCGTATTGGGGACATCCTGCCTACAAATTGCCACCTGAAGCCAACTTGATGGCGGTATCGCACTACCTCGAAGCCCTTGCATGGCAACGTGATGTGGTGAAATTGCACACTATTTTCGGTGGTAAAAACCCGCATCCTAACTTCCTCGTTGGCGGTGTGCCTTGCCCGATTGACCTGAATTCTGATTCCGCCCTCAATATGAAACGCCTGTCGCAAGTGCAGGACATCATCAAGAAAATGCAGGTATTTGTCGATCAGGTCTACGTGCCAGATACGCTGGCGATTGCCAGTTTCTACAAGGATTGGTTCAAGCAGGGTGAAGGCTTGGGTAACTTCATGACCTACGGCGATTTCCCCGAAAAAGGTATGGATGACCCCGCGTCGTTCCTGATTCCTTCCGGCGTGATTCTTAATCGTGATTTGTCGAAAATCCATCCGGTGGATTTGAATGCGGAAGACCAGATTCAGGAATTCATTGCGCACTCGTGGTACGACTACAGCGGCGGCAAGGACAAAGGCTTGCACCCTTATGCAGGCGAAACCGAACTGAATTACACCGGGCCGAAACCGCCCTATAAGCAACTGGAAGTCGATCAGTCGTATTCGTGGATGAAATCACCGCGCTGGAAAGGGCAGGCAGTCGAAGTGGGGCCATTGGCGCGGGTGTTGATGTTGTATGCCACGGGGCACGAACACACCAAATCGTTGGTTGATTACACCCTGAAATATCTGGATGTGCCGGTGGATGCGCTGTATTCCACGATGGGGCGCACGGCTGCTCGCACGCTGGAAACCAAGATCATTGCTGACAAGATGCAGACTTGGTTCGACCATTTGATTGCCAATATCAAGGCGGGCGATACCAAAACCTTCAACGAAACCTTGTGGGAGCCGTCAAGCTGGCCTTCCAAAGCGCAAGGCGTGGGTTACATGGAAGCCCCGCGTGGTGCGCTGGCGCACTGGATTGTGATTAAGGATCAGAAGATCGCCAACTATCAGGCGGTCGTGCCGAGTACTTGGAATGCGGGGCCGCGTGATGTGCAGAATCAGGCGGGGGCGTATGAAGCGTCGTTGCAAGGGCATGTGCTACACGACCCGAAGCAGCCGGTGGAGATTTTGCGCACCATCCACAGTTTCGACCCGTGCATTGCGTGCGCGGTGCATGTGACTGACCCGGATGGGGAAGAGTTGATTAAGGTGAATGTGCAGTAATAATACCGTTGGTCGGTGTTACTAGAACGCTCATAGATTAGAGCAGTAAGTGCACAAAAAAATAGTTGCATCGTCTGAAATGATTCTATAATATTCGCGTCTCCCAAGCCGGCGTAGCTCAGTTGGTAGAGCAACTGACTTGTAATCAGTAGGTCCCGCGTTCGATTCGTGGTGCCGGCACCAAATTAAAAAAGGTTGCAGTAATGCAGCCTTTTTTTTCGCCTAGCTCAATGTCTGTTTCATGGCATGAATCAGCAACTTTGAGCCGATATGCAACCTGGCAAAACATTGATCTGCCAATTACTAATCAGCCCATATTGACGTATTTCAGTTCCATATACTCATTAATGCCGTACTTGGAGCCTTCACGTCCGAAACCGGAACTTTTGACACCACCAAAGGGCGCTACCTCATTGGAAATAAGACCGGAATTGACGCCTACCATGCCGTATTCCAGCGCCTCTGCCACACGCCAAACGCGGCTAATGTCGCGGGTGTAAAAATACGCAGCCAAGCCGTATTCGGTGTCATTCGCCAGTGCGACCGCCTGATCTTCAGTTTCAAAACGGAACAGCGGTGCAACCGGGCCAAAGATTTCCTCACTCGCCAAGCGCATAGCCGCTGTGGTGTGGGTCAACACGGTTGGCGTGTAATAAGTGCCACCGAGTTCATGGCGTTTGCCACCGCCGACGATACAAGCGCCTTTGGCGAGCGCATCCGCCACCAGCTCCTCCACCTTGCAAATGGCGGCTTCATCAATCAGTGGCCCTTGTTGTGTGCCATCTGCCATGCCATCGCCGACTTTCAGTGCGGCAACGGCATTCGCCAGTTTTTCTGCAAAGGCGTCGTGTATGCCCGCTTGTACGAGGAAGCGGTTACTGCATACACAGGTCTGACCGGCATTGCGATACTTGGAAATCACCGCACCCTGCACGGCTGCATCCACGTCAGCATCGTCAAACACAATAAACGGCGCATTGCCACCGAGTTCCAGCGACAATTTTTTCAGGGTCGCCGCACTCTGTTGCATCAGCAATTTGCCAATCTCGGTACTGCCCGTAAACGACAGCTTGCGCACCTTCGGGCTGCTGGTTAACTCACCGCCAATCTGCGCCGCTTCGCCAGTCAACACGTTGAACACGCCTTTGGGGACGCCAGCACGTTCCGCCAACACCGCCAACGCAAAGGCTGATAGCGGTGTTTGCTCTGCTGGCTTGACCACAATGGTGCAACCAGCCGCCAATGCGGGGCCGACCTTGCGGGTAATCATGGCAGCGGGGAAATTCCAGGGGGTGATCGCCGCACAAACACCGACAGGTTCGCGCAGGACAATAATTTTGCGGTCGGCTACCGGCGAAGGAATGACATCGCCATAAGTGCGCTTGGCTTCTTCGGCAAACCACTGCAAAAATGACGCAGCATAGGCAATCTCACCACGCGCTTCGGCTAGTGGCTTGCCTTGTTCGAGCGTCATAATGGTGGCTAGATCGTCTTGGTGTTCGAGCATCAACTCGTACCAGCGCATCAGCACCCGTGCGCGTTCGGCGGCGGTTTTCTTGCGCCATGCCGGAAAAGCCGCTTCGGCAGCGTCGATGGTGCGACGGGTTTCAGCCGCGCCACAATTCGGTACAGCGGCAATGACTGCGCCATCAACCGGGTTGGTCACGGTAAAGGTTGCGCCGTTGTCGGCACCGACCCATGTACCATCGCTGTAGCATTGGTTGCGTAACAGGCTTGCGTCTTTCAGAACCACTTAATCTTCCCTTGAAATGCTGCTATACCCGCAGCATAGCACTAAATTAAACGCTTAAGCCGCCAGCTTGTGTTGTACCCGGAGCCACTTTTCCAATTTCTGCTGCAACTCCTCTAGGCGCACCGGTTTGGAAAGGTAATCGTTCATCCCGGCTTCGTAGCATTTCTGATCGTCCCCATTCATGGTATGGGCGGTCAGTGCCACAATCGGCAATTCCTGATAGCAAGCATCGTCCAGTTGACGGATTTGGCGCGTGGCTTCGTAACCATCCATCACTGGCATTTGGCAATCCATTAGTACCAGCGAATAACACTGCTGTTGCACCGCTTGCAAGGCTTCTTTACCGTTGACGGCGAAATCAATATGGGTGTAACCCAATTTTTTTAGCATCGCCAATGCCACTTTCTGATTCACCAAATGGTCTTCGGTCAACAAAATACGCACCGGAACAGCTTCTGGCGTATCCATCTCCGGCGTTGCCGCAAGGCTGAGTTCGGTGCTACTGGTTTTATCAGCGATTTCTGGGTTTGCCATCCCATTGTTGGCCTGCCATTGGGTTAAATAGCGCAACATGCCGGAATGCTTAATGGGTTTTGTGACCAGTTTCACGCGCTGCCCCAAGCGTGCTTTTTCCAGTGCGGCAACTTGCCGCCCCGTGCCGTAGATCATTACCACCGCTTGGGTATGCTCGCGCACGGCTTGCATGACAGCGATCATGCCAAACGGGTGTTCCGGTTTGTGATATGCCAGGTCAGCATCCAATACAATCAGGTCAAACTGGGGGTTACTTTCCAGCGTCAATAAGAGGCTGTTGAAACTGTCTACCCTGACGGGTTCCAAGCCCCACTGTTGTAACTGTTCGTCGTAATAAGGGTTCAGTAAGGGTTTTGCCCCCCACACCAATACCGCAGGTACGCTTTGCAGCACGGGTATTTGACTCAACTGGCTGATTTCGACACTAATGGATGCCCAGAAGGTGGAGCCAACCCCAACCTGACTTTCCAAACCAATGTCACCGCCCATTAATTGAGCAAGTTGACGGCTGATTGCCAACCCTAAACCCGTGCCGCCGTGCTGGCGGGTGACTGAGCCATCGACTTGTGAAAAAGCCGTGAACAGTTTGACTTGTGCCTCTGTGGGGATACCACAACCGGTATCCATGACATCAAACCGGAGCACTGCCAGTGTACCGCTTGCTAGTGCATCGCCTGACACGCTGATTTTCAGCACCACATGCCCACGTGCAGTAAATTTAATTGCATTGCTGAGCAAGTTGAGCAAAATCTGGCGCAAGCGTAGCGGGTCACTCACGATAGCCGCAGGCACGTCACGCTCCATCAGCAATGCTAATTCAAGACCTTTGCCGTGCGCGTTTTCTGCCAGCAAGTCGATTACCCCTTCGATCACTGGCAATAGCTCAAAGGTGGTGGCGGTGACGGAGAGTTTGCCCGCTTCAATCTTGGAAAAATCGAGAATGTCATTGATGATGCGCAGCAAGGATTCCGCGCTTTGCTGCACGGTATGCACCTGATCATGCTGTTCTTTGGTGAGTTTGCTATCGAGCAATAATTCCGTCATGCCAATCACGCCATTCATGGGCGTGCGGATTTCATGGCTCATATTGGCGAGGAATTCAGACTTTAACCGCGCCGACTCCAACGCGGCATCACGCGCCTGAGCCAGATCCTGCTGTTGCTGTAAACGCTGACTAATATCCCGAATAATGCCGGTAAATACCAAGCTATCCCCAAAACGCGCTTCATTCACCGAAAGGTCAATTGGTAAGAGGCTACCGTCTTTGCGCTTCGCCATAAGCTGACGCGGGTTGCCAATAATGTGTTGTTCCCCGGTTTGCAAATACCGTTGGATGTAATGATCATGCTGGATGTGGTGATCCCCTTCCATCAGGATCTTGATGTTTTGCCCCAGTAATTCTTCTGGGGTATACCCTAAAATCGGCAACACCGATTGATTGGTTTCAATGACCACGCCTTTGGCATTGATCACGACAATCGCGTCTAACACCGAATCCACAATGGTACGGGTTTTGATTTCGCTGGCTTTGAGGTTTTCCGCTAAGCGCTCGCGCTCTTCGATCCCTAACACCAGTTTATGATTGGCTAAACGCGCGGCTGTTTCCGACGATTGCGTGGCTTTTAATGAGCCGCGCAGCCCGCGCAATGCCAACATCAACACCAATAGCATCGCCATCCCCAAGCCTAACAGCATGAGAAACGATTCCATCATGGCTTGTTTGGTGGCATTTTCAAAACCACTCAAGGGGCGATTGACTTCCAATACCCCGCGTACATCGCCCACTTTCCAATCGTTTTTGGGCGTATTTTGGTAAGTGTTATGGCAACCGACACAGCTTTCGGTCAAACGATCCGCACGGGCGTAGCGCAACCGTTGCTGGCCTTGTTCACCCTCAAAGCGCCACACCGCTTTTTCTGGATTTTTGCGCAACTCGACCAGTGCCCAACGCTCAAAATCATCCCGTGCACCGCCGTCTTTGCGCCAGGGAAACGGCTTGTCGCTGTAAAACCGCACCTCGTATTCGCTGGCTTTTCCGTCGGAAAGGTATTTAGCGAAATCCAGCATCATCGTTGCGGGTAAGGGTAGGGCGTTTTTGCGGTGCAGGTAATCGTGGGTAATCTCCAAGCCACTTTCTTTGGCACGTGGCACAAAATGTTCCGAATAAAACGTGCGGAAACGCGACACCGAACCCGCGAACTGGCTGGCTTCGTACACTGCAATCTCTTGATGGATCGACTGATTTTTCTGGTAGCTATACCAAAACACTATGCCTGAACCAATCAACAGCAGAACGGAGAGGATATACACGATGTAACGGCTGATAAAACCGTCACCCCGTGGGGTAGCGTTTGTTTGAGTTGTCATTGGCTTGCTTTATTAATTTTTTCTATGTGTCCATCTTAACAAGAATTCTGCATTTATCCAGTAAAATCATTCGTGCATTCGTGACACGTACTTGCAAACGCGGCAAGAAGCGCGAAAATACCGATTTCACCCTTGGAGTTACCATGCCCATCATCAGCAGCCTGCACATTTACCCGGTCAAATCGCTGCAAGGCATTGACTTGAACGACACGGTTTTGACCAGGCAAGGGTTGGCGTTTGATCGTCAATGGATGCTGGTTGATGCGACTGGAAAATTTGTGACCCAACGGCAAATACCTTTGCTGGCGAGTATTGGCGTGCGTTTGACTGCCGACAGTTTGATGCTGGAACGTACCGGATTATTGCCGTTGTCGATTCCATTAGCGCCAATTCCTGACAGTCGTTGCGAGGTGACGGTGTGGCGCGATACGTGTGTTGCTTGTGACGAGGGTGACGTGACGGCGCACTGGTTGACGCAAGCGGTGGGGCAGTGGCAGGGCAGTGACTTGCGGTTGGTGCGTTTTGCCCCGGAAGGCGTGCGCCCGGTTGACCCCGCGTACATGGATGGTGATAGCGCAGATACCGCGTTTGCCGATGGCTACCCGTTTCTGATTGTTTCCGAGGCTTCGCTGGCGGCGCTGAATGTGCAATTGCTTGCCGATGGCGCGGAAGCGGTGCCGATGGCGCGGTTTCGCCCCAATATCGTCCTCAGCGGCATGGAAGCATTCGGGGAAAATGCTTGCAAAACGTTGAGCGCCGCCGATTCCAGCTACTGTTTCGCCATTCGCAAGCCGTGCCAGCGCTGCAAAACCACCACGGTTGACCAGCG
This sequence comes from Candidatus Thiothrix namsaraevi, assembly GCA_040415395.1. Taxonomy (GTDB): domain Bacteria; phylum Pseudomonadota; class Gammaproteobacteria; order Thiotrichales; family Thiotrichaceae; genus Thiothrix; species Thiothrix namsaraevi. The sequence goes on along the minus strand of JBEUIR010000030.1, from coordinate 738 downwards.
TACCGGCATGATTGCTAACCCAAAAGAACCGTTGCGCACCTTGCTGGCGATGAACCCTTATCCGCATTTGACGGGGGCGTATTTTGGACAGAATGTGACGTTGACGACGGGGAATGGCGTGGTGGTTAAGGTCGGTGATCGGCTCGACAGGCAGTCATTATGAGTATTCGCTTCTCCAGAATTTTGGGTATCGGTTTGTTGGGGCTGGTGGCAGCGGTTGCCTTGTTGCCAGAAGCACACCGGATTCCGGTCAGCGGCGCAACCGCGAAGGATTGGAATCCGAAATCGTTTTGGTATTACCCGTGGGGGCGTTCTGGCACACACAAGGGTATCGACATTTTCGCCAAAGAAGGCACGCCGGTGGTGGCGGCGACGCAAGGCTTGGTGGTGCATACCGGGGTGGATAGCGTGGGTGGCAATGTCGTGTTGGTGTTGGGGGGCAAATGGCGGTTTCATTATTACGCGCATTTGCAACGCATTGATGCGCAGGCGTGGCGGTGGGTGAGGGCGGGGGAGCCGCTTGGTACGGTGGGTACGTCGGGTAATGCCAAGGGCAAGCCGCCGCATTTGCATTACGCGATTCGCACACCGTATCCGCAGCCGTGGTTGTATGAGGCGGGTGTGCCGCAGGCGTGGAATAAACTGTTTTTTGTTGACCCGAATCGGTGGTTGACGGAAGGGTTGTAAGGTTGCGGAGGAATGAACGTCTATTTTGCAAAGAAATTTTATAGAAATTTG
>JBEUIR010000029.1:0-14097 GCA_040415395.1 Candidatus Thiothrix namsaraevi | reverse complement strand
AAAAAAATAAAAAACTAATATCAAAAGCTCTTCTAATGGATAACAGAGAGTTCATTTATGTTAAAAAATATCCTGACGGGTTGCCTGATTGCAGCCGGTTTCAGCGCTGGGAGCACGGTTTGTGCGGAAACAACGACGGCACAAACACCAGCGGCTTTGCAACAACTTACGCAGTCACCGCGCAGCTCAAGTAAACTCCAAGGTGGACTGGATCAACTCGCAGTCGCCAGCAACACCCGTACCACCAGAAGCCTTTCAGCACCAAACGCCTTGATGAGTACCCTCTTGCCACCGACCGCCAACGGTTACGTGGTCATTGATGCGATTGCTACTGATGGCAATACCGCCGCTTTGGCACAAAAACTAACATCACTGGGAATGAATAATGTCGCTACTTTTGGGCGCGTCGTCTCAGGACGATTCCCCGTCAATAAATTGGCAGAGATGGAAAACGTCACAGAATTACGTTTTGCACGTTCCGCTCTCCTCTCCACCAACTACTGGAACGAAACCAGCGGAAAAGTAAAAAGCCAAGGCGATCAAGCCATTCAAGCTGACAAAGCACGGCGCAGCCTAGATGTAAGCGGCAAAACCGTACCCATTGGGGTACTCTCTGACAGTTATAATTGTCTGGGCGGTGCTGCATTGGGTGTAACCAACGGGGAATTACCCAGCAATGTTAAGACTTTGCAAGAAGGTTTTTGCGACAGTATTGTGGTTGATGAAGGTCGCGCCCTCATGGAAGTTGCCCACGATGTAGCTCCCGGTGCTCCCTTGCTGTTCCACACTGCCGATGGTGGGCTGGCCAATTTTGCACAAGGCATTATTGATCTGGCAGATGCGGGGGCAAAAGTTATCGTCGATGATGTTTTCTATTTGACTGAACCCTACTTTCAAGATGGCATCATCTCCCAAGCGATTGATCAGGTAAAAAACCGGGGAGTGACCTACTTCAGTTCCGCCGGTAATAGCGGGCGGGACTCTGCGGAATTCACTGACTATGCAGAAGCCGTTGATGACTCTTTAGGTTTCCCGTTTGATGTTGTCGATTTCGATCCGAGTGCTGGAGTGGATAGTTGTTTTGAAATTCAAGCCCCTCCCGGCGCTACATTCAACTGGCTATTGCAATGGGACGAACCGTTTGCTTCCGCTGGTGGTGCTGGTGCGACCAATGACCTTGGTTTGCTAGTTTATGTGGGCAGTGGTTGTGAGCCACAGAATTTTTTTGGCGTCAGCGATATTTTCAATATTGGCGGGGATTCCCTAGAGTTCTTTGGGGCAACCAATCTTAGCCCCGACCAACCATTAACCGTGGGTTTCCGTATTATCAGGCTGGAAGGCAATAAACCCAGCAAATTAAAAACCATTGTGTATGGTGCAAGCATTACCGATCAACACGACACCAATAGCGGCACGATCAATAATCACGCCAATAGCCGTGGCGGCATGGGAGTGGGAGCCGCTTATTATCGCGAAACCCCGAAATTTGGGCAGAATCCAGCGCTTGTGGAAAGTTACTCATCCGCTGGGGGAACACCTATCTTGTTTGATACCAATGGCAATCGCTTAGCAAAACCGGAACAACGCGAACAACCGGCTATCGTCGGCCCTGACGGCGCGGACACGTCGTTTTTTAGTGGCTCTGACTTGGACAATTCCGGGTATCCTGATTTCTTTGGTACGTCTGCTTCCGCCCCACACTTGGCGGGTGTCGCCGCGCTAATGCGGGAAAGGAATCCATTTGCCTCGCCTGATCAGGTTTACAACGCTCTAAAAAGCACAGCACGGGATATGGATGACCCCAATACGGAAATCTTTGATCGCGGTTTCGATTATGGCACGGGTTACGGATTTGCGGATGCGTTGCGTGCCGTAGACAAAATATCACCACCAAAAGCGTGGTACTGTCACGGCAAGCTTGCCACCATTCTGGGTACGAATGGCGCGGATAACCTTGTCGGCACCGACGGTAATGATGTCATTGTCGGGCTAGATGGTAATGATCATATCGACGGCAAAGGGGGGAACGACCTCATTTGTGGCGGGGCAGGTAACGATAACCTGTCAGGTGGTGATGGTCATGACATCCTCTACGGCGGCGACGGTAACGATACACTGTCTGGTGGTCCTGGGCGTGATATTTTATGGGGCGGCCCCGGCAAAGACACCCTTTTGGGTTCCATCAAAGAAGACATACTCGTGCAATAAGCCATTGATGGTTTGCTCCGCCCATGACCGGACGGAGCAAACGGCTGCTCCTAACTCAACAAATCCGCCACATCGTCAATACGCCCCCAGCAAATCCGCGCAGTGACGTTCCCACAATGCCGCATCAGGACACAGTTTGTGAGAGAGCGTACCGAGAAACAGCGCGTAACGCCATATTCCAAACGCGGATAAATATTAGCAAGTAATTATTTACTAAAGGGATTTTTCAGGCTCTGGAACTTGCCACTGCCAACATGCCCTTGTGGATGATAAAATCAACAATCGTCTGCAAACCCAGCTTTTCTTTCAGGTTAGTAAACACAAACGGACGTTCACCGCGCATCCGTTTGCTGTCGCTTTCCATGACTTCCAGCGATGCCCCCACGTAAGGTGCAAGGTCGATTTTATTGATCACCAGCAAGTCAGAACGGGTGATGCCGGGGCCGCCTTTGCGCGGAATCTTTTCGCCTTCCGCCACGTCGATCACGTAAATGGTGAGGTCGGCGAGTTCGGGGCTGAAGGTTGCTGACAGGTTATCACCACCGCTTTCAATGAAAATCAGGTCGAGTTCGGGGAAACGGATTTGCAAATCTTCCACCGCAGCCAGATTCATGGAAGCATCTTCGCGGATCGCGGTATGCGGACAACCGCCGGTTTCCACGCCGACAATGCGTTCCACGGGCAGGGCTTCGCTACGCATTAGAAATTGCGCATCTTCCTGCGTATAAATGTCGTTGGTCACAACGGCAATGTCGTAAGTGTCGCGCATGGCTTTGCACAGCGCATCCAGCAGCGCGGTTTTGCCAGAACCGACGGGGCCGCCGACACCGACACGTAAGGGGTTAGACATGGTATTTCCTTTTTTCACGATCGAAACAAACGGGTGTATTGGGTTTCATGGCGGCTGCTGGCAATGGCTAAGGCGGGCGATGACGCGCCAATATCCTCATCCGCCACTCGCAAGCCTTGCGCCACCACTTCCGGCAGCAACGCCGTCATTTCATGCAAAATTTTCTGCCCCTGTGTTTGCCCCAGCGGGATGATTTTCACCGCTGACAACACCAGATTTTCCAGCCAGCTCCACACATAGCCGTAAGCGGCTTGTTGTAGCGGGATTTGCCAATGCACCGCAGCGAGTGCGAAAGCAGCCGCTTGGCTTTGTGCCAGCAGCGGTTTCCAGCGGGCTGCATTGGGGATTTCCAAGGCAATCAGCAAATCGGTCAGCGCCCGCCCGCGATTTTTTTCTTCCAGCAATAACTCGCTGGTTTCGCGGCTGGCGTTGAGGGTGTGAATCCAGTATTCCAGCGTTTCCACATCAGCGCGTTCCACGGCGTGATACAGGCGTTGCAATACCGGAATATCCAGATGCGTCATGCCGCTGTGCAACTGACTTGCCAGCCAGCCTTGCAAATCGGCGGGAGTGGTAATCCAGCCGCATTCCACTGCCCATTCGATGCCCTGTGAATAGGTGAACGAACCAATCGGCAAGGTCGGGCTGACCAGATGCAGCAGGCGTAGTAGTGCGAGGTCAGTGATCATGGTCATGATGATGTCCGTGCGAATGTCCGCCGCCATACGCGCCTGCTTCAGGCTCGAACGGCGCTTGTTCCACCACCACATGCAAACCCAAACCGTGCAGCATGTCATCCAGCACATGGTCGTGTTGGTAACGGATCATGCCCGGCATGATTTGCACGGGTACATGGCGGTTGCCGAGATGGTAACAGGCACGCGCCAGCAACCACGGATCATCGCACCTCAGGGTAGACACCGTTTCGGGCGCGGCTTGGATGCGGATCAGTTCGCCGCTGACACCTTGCAGGACATCACCGTGTTGCAGGCTGGAACCGCGTGGCAGGAATAAGCCTGCATCGCTGCCATCATCGAGGGTGACGCGCTGACGGCTGATGATGCGGCGTTCGTGCGGCAAAGTCAGCGACAGGTGCGGCTGGCGGGGTGGTACGTTACGCTTGTCCAGAATCTTTTCAATCTTCAGCATAGCTGCCCCTTAAAACAAAAAGTAACGCTGCGCCAACGGCAATTCACTCGCCGGTTCGCAAATCAGCAGTTCACCATCCGCCCGCACCTGATAGGTCTGCGAATCGACTTCAATCACCGGCTGGTAGTCGTTGTGAATCATGCTGGCTTTGCTGATAGTACGGCAGTTTTTCACCACCCCAATCAGGCTTTGCAACCCCAATTGCTGATGCACGCCCGCGTTATAGCCCGCTTGCGAGAGGAAGGTCATGGTGGTGGCGTGTTTGGCTTTACCGAATGCGCCGAACATCGGGCGATAATGCACGGGTTGTGGGGTGGGAATTGACGCATTCGGGTCGCCCATTGGTGCGGCGATGATCATGCCGCCCTTGATGATCAGGCTGGGTTTTGCACCAAAAAACGCCGGTTTCCACAACACCAAATCCGCGAGTTTGCCGACTTCGATTGAGCCGACTTCGTGGGAAATGCCGTGGGTAATCGCGGGGTTGATGGTGTATTTGGCGATATACCGTTTGGCGCGAAAGTTGTCATTACCCTCACCCCCAGCCCCTCTCCCAGAGGTAGAGGGGGGCAAGAGATGCCCACGTTGCACTTTCATTTTGTGCGCAGTTTGCCAGGTGCGGATGATGACTTCGCCGACACGCCCCATCGCTTGCGAGTCGGAGGAAATCATCGAAAATGCGCCCAAGTCGTGCAAAATGTCTTCGGCAGCAATGGTTTCACGGCGAATGCGGCTTTCGGCAAATGCCACGTCTTCGGCAATCGCGGGGGAAAGGTGGTGGCAGACCATCAGCATGTCGAGGTGTTCATCCACCGTATTGATGGTGTAAGGGCGCGTCGGGTTGGTGGAGGACGGTAAAATATTCGCTTGCCCTGCGGCTTTGATAATATCGGGAGCGTGTCCGCCGCCTGCGCCTTCGGTGTGGTAGGTGTGAATCACGCGCCCTTTCATCGCCGCCAGCGTGTCTTCGAGGAAGCCGGATTCGTTGAGCGTGTCGGTGTGGATGGCGACTTGCACATCCATTTCATCCGCTACCGTCAGGCAGTTGTCGATGGCGGCGGGGGTTGAGCCCCAGTCTTCATGCAGCTTCAAGCCGATTGCGCCCGCTGTGACTTGTTCACGCACAGGTTCGGGCAGGCTGACATTGCCTTTGCCCAAGAAACCGAGGTTCATTGGCAAGCTGTCGGCGGCTTCCAACATACGGTGCATATTCCAGATGCCGGGGGTGCAAGTGGTGGCATTCGTGCCGGTTGCAGGCCCTGTGCCGCCGCCGAGCATGGTGGTCACGCCGGACATTAAGGCTTCGTCGATTTGCTGCGGGCAAATGAAGTGGATGTGCGAATCAATCCCACCAGCGGTGAGAATGTGACCTTCGCCTGCAATCGCTTCCGTGCCTGCGCCGACCAGAATGTTCACGCCCGCTTGGGTGTCGGGGTTGCCTGCCTTGCCGATGCCGACAATGCGCCCGTGTTTAATGCCAATGTCGGCTTTGACAATGCCCCAATGATCGAGGATCAGCGCGTTGGTAATCACCACATCGACGACTTCGGCATCGTTGCGTTGGCATTGCCCCATGCCGTCACGGATGACTTTGCCGCCGCCGAATTTGACTTCATCGCCGTACACGGTGTGGTCGTGTTCAACTTCGATAATGAGTGCAGTATCGCCCAAACGCACCCGGTCGCCGGTGGTCGGGCCGTACATTTCAGCGTAAGCCTGTCTGCTAATCCGTGCCATTACAATGCTCCCATGATTTTGCCTTGGAAACCGTAGACTTCGCGGATTCCGGCGAGGGCTACCAGTTCGACTTCGCGGGTTTGCCCCGGCTCGAACCTTACGGCAGTTCCGGCGGGAATATTGAGGCGGAAACCACGTGCCTTGTCGCGCTCAAACGCGAGAGCGTTGTTGGTTTCAAAGAAATGGTAGTGCGAACCGACCTGAATCGGGCGGTCGCCGGTATTGGCAACGGTGAGGGTCACGGTTTCGCGCCCTGCGTTGAGTTCGATGTCGCCAGCGGCGGGGAAGAGTTGTCCGGGGATCATGGGGTACTCCTTACACAATCGGGTCATGCACGGTGACGAGTTTCGTGCCATCGGGGAAGGTGGCTTCCACTTGCACGTCGTGGATCATGTCGGCGATGCCGTCCATTACGTCGTCACGGGTCAGCAGGGTGCGTCCGTAATCCATCATTTCGGCGACAGAACGCCCATCACGTGCGCCTTCCATAATCGCGCAACTGATGTAGGCAATCGCTTCGGGGTAGTTGAGTTTTAAACCACGCGCTTTGCGGCGTTCGGCGAGTAATCCGGCGGTGAATAGCAGCAGCTTGTCTTTTTCGCGGGGGGTGAGTTCCATTGTATTGTTCCTCCTAAGTATTCCAGATGCGCGGCGGGGTGGCGGAGCGTCCCGTGACTAGGGGACGGATGATCTGCCACAGATGCCGGAATAAGCGCTGTGCTTGCGCAGTGCTATTGCCGAGGTAACGCACGATCAAGACACCGTTGAATAAGGTTACGCCCGCACTGCCGTTGGCAAGGTCTTGGCAATGCGGGCGCACGGCTTCGAGTAGCGCTGGCGTGGCGGGAGTGGCATACAGCGTTGCCATGACGGGTTGCCCGCGTAATCCAGCAGCGGTGTGCAAAGCGGTTTCGTCGGCAATCAGCAAGCGCTCCAGCAATAGCGGTTTGCCATCACGGTAGAGCGCGGTTTTGAATAATGCCCTGCCTTGCGCGAAGGTCTCATGAATCACCGGGCGACCGAGGCAGTGAATTTCCCAGCCGAGGTATTGCGCCGTCGTGTCCAGATGAATCGTGCTGTGCAAAGCAGTATTTGCACCGGGGAAAAAGATATTTTCCTGTGGCAACCATTCCAGACAGCCTTGCGTGACCTGGAAATGTTGGTGTTGTTGCGCTTGTAATCCGGCGCTGCGGTAAAACTTGGTTGCGCCCGGTGTGGTCAGCAAAGCATGGGCATTCGGGGCAACCTGAAAATGCATTTGCAACTGATCCCCGCCCACGACACCACCCGGCGGGTGCAATACATAAGCGTGACAAACCTCACCTTCGGGGTAAAACGGGCGTTGCACTGCCAATGGCCCGCGTTGGGAACGGCTGGCAAGCACGGTTTTGGTGCTACGCTGCGCGAAACCGAGACGTAATTCGGCTTGCCAGCCTTGGGTAAACGCCGTTTCAATCACGTTTAGACGAATCAGTGCGTTTGGCGAGGTAACGCTTTACCCCCCAAACCAACAAGGCAGCACCCACTGCCACTGGCACTGCCATCCACAGGTGTGCAGCGAAGTGCGCCAGCTCTGAATGGGTTTCGGGGTGGTGCATAATGCCATCGTGGGCAACGGTAACGCCGCTGAGCATGATGAGGAAACTGGTCATGAACCCAGTGAATATTTTTAACATAAGGGGTGCTCCTAATAATGTTGTGAGTAACAGGCAAATTTCGTACCAGCATCAACCGCCATGTTTTGCGACCAGTCGGCGGGCGGCTTGCTGATGTTCGTGCATCAGAGCGCGAACATCCACATTGGGCAATTGCCCATCCACCACTTTCCACTGCCCCGCGACCATGACGCGATCGGCTTTGTGTGCGCCACACAATAACAGTGCCGCCACAGGATCATGATGCCCCGAAAAGCGCAATTCATCCAGCTTAAACAGCGCCAAGTCCGCCTGTTTACCCACCGCAATTTCGCCAATATCGCTACGCCCTAAGACTCGCGCCGAACCTTGCGTTGCCCAACGCAGCGCATCGTAGTGTGTGACATTTGCCGCCCCGTAGCGCAACCGCTGAATATACATCGCTTGACGCACTTCGCTAATCAGGTTGGAATGATCATTGGAAGCCGAACCATCCACCCCAATGCCCACCGGACTTCCCGCCGCTTCCAGTTCACGAATCCGGCAAATCCCCGATGCCAGCATCATATTGGAATTGGGGCAATGGCACACACCGACACCCGCTGCACCCAAACGGCGGATCTCGTCATCATCGAAATGGATGCCGTGCGCCAGCCAAGTTTGCGCCCCCAACCAGCCGACACTTTCCAGATAATCCACGGTGCGCATTCCGAACATTTTCAGGCAAAAGGCTTCCTCATCCAGCGTTTCCGCCAAGTGGGTATGCAAGCGCACTTGATGTTGCCCCGCCAATTCCGCACTGGCTTTCATCAAATCGGTGGTCACGGAAAAGGGTGAACACGGGGCAAGCGCGAGTTGCACCATCGCGCCTTCGCTGGAGTCGTGGTAGGCGCGGATCAAGCGGGCGCTGTCATCCATAATCGCCGTTTCAGTTTGTACAGTGCTTTGCGGGGGCAAGCCGCCTTGATCCTTGCCTAGACTCATCGAACCACGGGTTAAGGTTACCCGTGTTCCCACCTGTGCGGCGGCTTCGACTTGCACATCAATCGCGTGTTCCATGCCTGCGGGGAACAGGTAATGGTGGTCGGCGGCAGTGGTACAGCCTGACAACAGCAATTCGGTTAACGCCAAGCGCGTTGCCACCTCCAGCATTTCTGGTTCAAGCCCTGCCCACACCGGATACAACGACACTAACCACGGGAATAATTCCTGATTCAACGCGCCCGGATATGCACGGGTCAGGGTTTGGTAAAAATGGTGGTGGGTATTGATCAACCCCGGCAAGACAACGTGTTCACTGGCATCGAAGACTTGCTCTACCGGCATAAGTGGTTGCTGCCCTGATGCAACCAATTCAACCAAACGGTTGCCTTGCACCACCACGCCACCACCCGCGTCTTGCCCACTTAAGGTGAACATTGCTAACGGATTCTTAATCCACAACCTTGCTTGGTCACTCATGCCCGATAACTCCTTAAAAAACATGGCAAGCATTTTGCATATAAAACCTGACCAAGTAGACAACTTTTTCACAAGCCCTGTCAATTTAAGGAGCTACGTTTTATGAGTACATCGGTTCACCCTGTTGATGAAATACTCCCCGTCGGCAAAATGGCAACGCTCGGCCTTCAGCATGTCCTGATCATGTATGCAGGCGCGGTTGCCGTACCGCTGATTATCGGGCGGGCGCTGCAACTCAGCCCGGAACAAATTTCCATGCTGATTTCGGCTGACTTGTTCGTGTGCGGCATTGTTACCCTGATCCAATCGTTTGGCATGACGCAATGGTTTGGCATCCAACTTCCCGTGATGATGGGCGTGACCTTCGCAGCAGTTGCACCGATGGTGAGCATGGCGAAAGCCACGCCGGGCGTTGAAGGTGCACAACTCATCTTCGGGGCGGTGATTGGCGCAGGGCTGATTTCGATCCTGATTGCGCCCATTGTCAGCCGCATGTTGCGGTTTTTCCCGCCCGTCGTCACGGGTACGATCATTGCAGTGATTGGCATTACCCTGATGCGCATTGGCATTAACTGGATTTTCGGCAACCCGGTAGGGCCTACCGCACCAATGATCATTAGCCCTGAGCACGCGCAATGGCTGGAAGCCGTCAAAGCCGCTACGGAATCCGGTGCAAGTATTCCTGCCCCACCCGCCAATCTCGCGCTGGCTCCCACTGCCCTCAATCCTAAATACGCCACGCCTACGAACGTTGGCATTGCTGCCATCGTTCTTGTTTCCATCTTGTTGATTTCACGCTTTGCTAAAGGCTTTTTGTCGAATATTGCTGTGCTGATCGGCATTCTGGTCGGCGGCATAATTACCGCTGCACTGGGAATGATGACTTTTGAAAAAGTGGCTAAAGCGGATTGGTTTGGCTTGGTGATGCCTTTCCAGTTTGGAATGCCAGTGTTCGACCCGCTGCTGATTCTGACCATGACGCTGGTGATGATTGTGGTGATGATTGAATCGACCGGGATGTTTTTGGCATTAGGCGAAATGACTGAGCGTCCCGTTGACCAAGCCCGCTTGTCACGTGGCTTGCGTACCGACGGTTTGGGTACATTCATTGGCGGGATTTTCAACACCTTTCCTTACACCAGCTATTCGCAGAACGTGGGGCTGGTCGCTGTCACCGGCATCCGCAGCCGCTACGTGTGTGTGGCAGGTGGTATTATTTTGGTGGTGCTGGGTTTGCTGCCGAAAATGGCGGCATTGGTGGAATCATTGCCAACCGTGGTACTGGGCGGCGCAGGTTTGGTCATGTTCGGCATGGTGGCGGCAACGGGTATTCGCATCCTCTCGCAGGTCGATTTTAAGACCAACCGCAATAACGCCCTAATCGTGGCAATTTCCATCGGCATGGGCATGATTCCGCTGATTGCACCCAACTTCAAACAATGGATGCCACACGGGATTCATTCCCTGATCGAATCCGGCATTTTGCTGGCATCGTTTAGCGCGGTATTGCTCAACCTGTTCTTCAATGGAACGAGTAGCGATACCAGTGCGGCAGTACGGGCGAGTGCTGAGTCAGAAGCGCACTAAATCAACTCTTCCTCCCTTCACCCCTTGCGGGGGAAGGGTTGGGGATGGGGGTATATAAACCGCCTCCACAAACCGATACTCATCACAATTGCCCCCATACCCACCACTGCGGTCGATACACAGGAAATCCCGCACCTCATCCAAACTAAACTGGTAGTGATGCCAAACCCCGCGATGGTAATTCACGCCCTGATCCGCCCCGACCACAAACAGCCGCAACTGTTCCAGCAACGGTTGCTCACCGGGCGGCGCAACCAACACCAGAAACGGTTTGCGTTGCATGGAAAGAAACGCCTGACTGCTGTGCGGATGGCGTTCCATCACTTCCACTTTCAGCGGAAACTGTGCCGGTTGCGAGCGGAAAATACTCACGGTGGGTTTGCCGTCATTTTCCAACACATCCAATTGCGCCAGATCATGGTAACGCTCGGTACGCCCGTAATTAATGGCGTAATGCGTGCGGTCGTCACCCACTTCAATCACATCGCCAAACGGTGCAAACGCTGCCGCCGTCAACGGTTCCGGTATCAGGATCATTCCTCCCTCCGCACCTTGCCAAACGCCCGCAAGCGACTCACCCCGCCATCCGGGTAAATATTCAAACGCAAATGTGAGACCTCCCCAATATCGCGCAATTGCTCGACAAAGGTGAATTCGGTATCCGCCGCCAAACGTTGCGACGGCAAGATTTCCTGCCAATACAAACTTTGCGTAGCAATGCTGTCTTCGTTGCCAGCTTGGTAGAGTGTGCCAGACACCGAACATTCATACGGGTAATTGCCCTTGAAGTGCGCCGTATCAATCACCAAACGGGCAATTTTCCCCACATACGCCAAGCGCAAAATGATCCAATCAAACCCCGGTTCGCGGCGGCGGCGCGTTTCCCAGCCATCGCCCATATTCACGCCTTTACCGGGTGCAATCAGATTGCTGATATGCCCAAAGTGCATGTCGCTGGCACACAACGCCCGTCCACCATTAAGCATCGCCGCGAGATCAATTTCACCATCCAGCTCATCAGCACTGAGTTCGCGGCGCACTTGCCCGTAAACCCGCAACCGCGAAATGCCACCATCGGGGTAAATATTCAGGCGCAAATAATTCCACACCTCACGCGAACCAATTTCAAACGTATTGTGTGAATTGCCCTGCAACGCCCGTGAATGCAGCAATGGAAACCAGCGGGTCTTTTCATCCGGCGGTGTTTTGCTGTAGCAGGCTTCAATGCTGGCAGAAGGCGCAAAATTGCCAGTGAAATGGGCAGTATCCAGATCCACCCCGTAAATCACGCCGGAGCAGATTTTGATAATCGCGTAGTCGTAACCATCACCGCGTTTGCGGCGGGTTTCCCAGCCATCCATCCACTTGCCGTTATCGTCGTACTTGCCGGGAATAAATACCGGCTCTTCGGGTTGGATCAGGCGTTCCAGTGGTGCAAAAAATTCATCGGTCGCATAGACGGCTTGCGCCCCCAAACGCGGTTGGGCAAGGTCAATCCAATAGTTTTGCAAGATTTTCAGTAAATCATTCATGGGTGAAATTACTCTACAAGGTCAGCAATACGGAAGGCGGCAATACGATTGATTTGTTCCAGCGCGGTAGCGAATTCTAGCTCCGGCGCATTATCAATCCGCTGTTCAAAGCCGCTAAGAATCTGGTGTTTGGTGGCGTTTTTCACCGCCATAATGAACGGAAACCCGAAGCGGGCTTGGTAGCGTGTATTCAGTTCAGTAAAACGGGCAAATTCCTCTGCCGTCAGTTGCCCCAAGCCTGCGCCTGCCTGTTCGCGGGTGGATTCCACCGTCAATTCGCCGCGCAATGCCGCTTTACCCCCAAGATCAGGATGCGCCCGAATCAACGCCAGTTGCGCCGCATGATCAGCTTGCGCCAATACGGTTTGCAGGGTTTGCAACAGCGCGTCCACATCCGCAAACGGTCGATAGGCAAAGCTACGTTCCGCCACCCACGGGGAATGTTCGTACACGCTGCCAAGCAGCGCCACAAATGCCGCCTGATCCAGTTGATTCAATGCACTAAGGGATGTTTTCATGGGGCTGGGTGCTCCTTAATCCAGTGTTGGGCAATGTCGATGCGACGGCAGAACCATACATCCTGATGTTGCTGAGCGTACTCGACAAAGCGTTGCAAAGCGCGGAAGCGTCCGGGGCGACCAATCAAGCGGCAATGCAAGCCAATCGACAGCATTTTCGGCGTTTCCAGCCCTTCCGCGTACAACACGTCGAACGCATCTTTGAGGTACTGCAAAAACTGTTCGCCGCTGTTAAAGCCTTGCGGGGATGCAAAGCGCATGTCGTTGGTATCCAGCGTGTACGGCACGATTAAATGATCTTTATCGCCGACCTTAGTCCAAAACGGCAAATCATCGCTGTAATCATCCGCGTCGTAGAGGAAGCCACCTTGTTCCAGCAATAACTCGCGGGTATGCGGACTATTGCGCCCGGTGTACCAGCCCTTGGGTTTCTCGCCCGTCATGCGCTCGATAATCGCAATCGCACGTTGCATGTGTTCGCGTTCTTGCTCACGGCTCATCCATTGGTAATCAATCCAACGCCAACCGTGGCTACAGATTTCATAGCCATTTTCCAGCATCGCCTCGACCGCACGCGGATTACGTTCCAACGCCATCGCCACAGCGAAAATGGTTAGCGGAATACCGCGTTCCCGGAAGTAACGGATAATGCGCCAGAAACCAGCACGGCTACCGTATTCGTAAATGGATTCCATGCTGGGGTGGCGCACGCCTTCGTAAGGTCGCGCTCCGACGATTTCAGACAGGAAGGCTTCGGAGGCGGCATCACCGTGCAGCACGCAGTTTTCGCCGCCTTCTTCGTAATTCAGCACAAATTGCACCGCGATACGCGCACTACCCGGCCAATTGGCGTGCGGTACGTGATCGGCGTAACCGACCAAATCGCGGGGATAGGTGGAGGATTCCAGCATGGTGAGTTCTCTCAGGTAGTTTTGCCGAAAATCACTGCCAAATCGGGCTTGGCCGTTTTTTCACGGACATCAATCTTGTTTTCAATATGGTCAATGTGCGCATCCATCAAGCTAACCGCACGGGCAATATCCCGCGCTTCGATGGCATCCACAATCGCGTGGTGTTCGGTATGCGGGCAAGAATGCCGGTCAGTCGCTTCGTATTGCGCAATGATCAGCGAACAGCGCGACACCAGCGTGCGCAAAAAACCCGCCAGAAACGCATTGCCACTGTATTCCGCCAGATACAGGTGCAACTCCCCCGATAGGCGCAACGCACGACCATTGTCTTGCTGATCTAGCGCCGCCTGTTCCTCACGAATCAACTCGCGCAAATGTTGCAACTGGGTTAGGGTAAGCCCCTGACAGGCATTGCGTACCACCTCCAGTTCCAGTGCCTTGCGGGCGGCAAACACTTGGCGGGTTTGCGCGGCAGTGGTACGGGCAATCACCGCGCCCTGATGCCGCTGA
>JBEUIR010000028.1:0-14257 GCA_040415395.1 Candidatus Thiothrix namsaraevi | reverse complement strand
ACCTATCATTTGTCACTTCTACTTGCAATCAAGCGCCATGAGTTGCAGCAATCTGCTCATCTCAGCGAGTTCACAAGCCTATAACCATGACGTAGATATGCGCCGCTCAATGGGCTTTGCCAACCGTTGCTTGCACTGGCAAGGAATACGCTATTTCAAACACGCAGGCTTCCGCACCTATGACTGGGGCGGCTACGTAGAACAGACCGACGACCCGGTGATGCAAGGTATCAACCGCTTCAAACGCACCTTCAATGGGCAAAAAGTTCCACTTTACAACTATTACTCTCCCGCATACGCCTTTATTGAAATGGCACGCCAAAAGCTGCGAGAATTGCAGGCTTCATTAACAAGGAGCTAACTAGCATGAACCGTTTCCAACAACTGCTGACCGTTATACTGGCAACTGCCAGCTTTGCTGCTGCATCTAGCGCGATAGCAGATGAGAAATCACCGGAAGACATGGCGATTAGTTACCGTCAAGGTGCTTTCACCATGATCAAGCACCACTTCGGTCCAATGGCAGCGATGGTCAAGGGTGAAACCACCTTTAATGCTGAAGAATTTACTAAAAATGCTGAAGCCGTTGCCGCGTTAAGTAAATTCCCGATCAATGGTTTCGTTGCAGGCAGCTACACAGGGAAAACCGAAGCTAAGCCTGATATTGAACTGAATACTGAAGACTTTAAAAAGAAAATGGAAACCTTCCAAGTAGAAGCAGCATCACTGGCTGAAATTGCGAAAGGTGGGGATCTGGCGGCGATCAAGCCACAATTTGGCAAGGTTGGCGAGTCCTGCAAGGCGTGCCATAAGGAATACAAGAAAGATTAAGGGGAATTCCCCCAGCCCTTCCCCCGCGAGGGGGAGTGCTGCTAATACTGTTACTGTGCAGTTATCAGTTTAAGCGAACCATGCCGGGGGCTTTAGCATATTCAGGTAAATTTTCGGCAGATTGCCGTGCAGCTTCCGCTGCTGCTTTGAGTTCATCGGCTTTGCGATCCACGATCCAATCCATGACACCCGCGCCAATCCACATGCTAAACAATGCAACCCATGCGGTAATGACCAAGATAACCCCGCCAGTGACGCCTGCACCCACGGCACAACCACCCGCCAGCATCCCGCCAAACCCCATGAATGCCGCACCGATAAAGAAGCGCGTAAAGCCACTGTCTTGCGTAAACTGCTGCCATTTAAACTCATGCGTCACCAATGCAGCCAGCAAGGAACCCAGAAACACACCCGGTACCAGACCAACATTGAAACTGAGCGACAAATAAGGCTGATTAATCAAACCCATCAAGGTATCCGCAGAGGGACCTGTGAAACTAACACTCTGCACCTGCACAATGTCGAAAGAACTGCTGGCTTGCCAACTCGTCAACAACCATCCCAAAGCCACTGAAGAACCGGTGATTATCGCCGCAATGCTCCACCACTTACTCACGTCATGACGCTTAGCCAACCACAATCCGCCCGCCAAGAATGCCGCCCCCAACATAATCCCACCGTAAGGCGGCAACCATCCGGCAAAACTGCGCGAACTTCCATCTACCAACCACCAAGAAGACATTTCTTCGCGTAAGGGTGATAAGCCGCCAGTCAATGACGCTTGTGCCACAATCGTCACTACCAGCCCTGCCACCATCGTGCGCATATTGCCGGTCCCCGACAGCACCAGCAAACGGCTAGCACAACCGCCCGCCAGCACCATGCCGCCACCGAACAGCAAGCCACCGATAATGGCACCCGACATAGACCCCGCGTTATTCAACTGCCGAATCTGCCCGGTATCAATTGCCCCTGTTGTAATAAAGTACTGAGTCGCCAACATCGCTGCACCAAACGCCAGCAACCAAATCGCAAACTTTTTACCTGTCTGACCACGCCAGAATTCCACACACGCAGCACGCAAACAGAAGCGGCTTTGCTGGGCAAAAATACCAAAAATAAGCCCGACCACCCCACCAATAACGGCAGAAATTTCTTCGGTACTCAAATACGCTGCTAGGATTTCGTAATTCATCTCACTCTCCCTTCACCGCGAGGAGGTCACGTTGAAGTTATGTCATAACTAATGGAGAGCATAATAGTTAAGTATATTATGAAATACTAATGATCTATGTCAAAAAAATGCATTATGCTTGCAATCAACCTGACAAAAAAGTAATCCCAAACGTGACACCCGCGTAGACAAGCGCAAACACCAACACACCCAA
The DNA here is from genome assembly GCA_040415395.1 of Candidatus Thiothrix namsaraevi. Taxonomy (GTDB): domain Bacteria; phylum Pseudomonadota; class Gammaproteobacteria; order Thiotrichales; family Thiotrichaceae; genus Thiothrix; species Thiothrix namsaraevi. The sequence continues at coordinate 12,038 of JBEUIR010000028.1, read as the reverse complement.
CCAAGCAGGCTTGAAGACCAGCGGCTTAGGGAGAGATTGTTGCGCTGGCCAGTCCGCTTTACCCACAACCATTGCCTTAATCAGATTTGTGTGCTTATAAAAACGGTAAAACAAGATAGCGACGATATGCAGCCCTGCCAATAACAATATGATATTAAAGCCAAAATGATGAATAGATGTCAGTAATTCCGCCGTACCGCCCGACACCAAACCTATCAATGGACCTTCGGTCATAATGTCGTCGGTAGCAAATAAACCCGTCGTTGCTTGCGTCAATACTGCCAGCAGCAATGCCACCACCATCCATGCTCCCAGCGGATTATGCCCGGCATGAAACGCCGTTGCCCTGCTGCGTAACTCACGCAAATGCGCCAAGGCTTGCACCGGCGACCGCAGAAATTGCCGAAACCGTGCAGTATCACTGCCGATAAAACCCCAAACGAACCGAAACAGCACCAACGCCAGCAGAAAAATACCGCTACGCTCGTGCCACACCATCCAGTTACCGCCGGTTTCTGCGCAAAACCACGAGAAACCAACACCAATCACCAGCATCCAATGGAACAAACGTGTCGGCAAATCCCAGAGTTTCACAGGGTTCGTTTGCATCACTTCAGCCCTAACACATCCTGCATATCAAACAAGCCAGACTGTTTGTCATCAAGCCAACCAGCAGCACGTACCGCACCTTTTGCAAACGTCATCCGGCTGGACGCTTTATGGGTAATTTCCACCCGCTCACCCACATCAGCAAACAGCACAGTGTGATCACCCACCACATCACCGGCTCGCACCGTCGCAAATCCGATCGTTTGGCGTTCACGTTCGCCGGTCACACCTTCGCGCCCATAAACTGCGCATTCTTTCAGATCACGCCCCAGTGCATTCGCCACTACCTCGCCCATGCGCAATGCCGTGCCGGAAGGCGCATCGACTTTGTGGCGATGATGTGCTTCCATAATTTCAATATCGACCGTATCACCCAGCACCCGCGCTGCCATATCCAGCAGTTTCAAGCACAAATTAACCCCCACGCTCATATTGGGAGCAAACACCACCGCTGTTTGTTCAGCAGCTTTGGCGATAGCAGCTTTGCCATTGTCGTCAAAACCCGTCGTGCCAATGACAATCTTTTTGCCATTGGCAACACACCAGTTCACATGCAGCAAACACGGCTCTGGGCGAGTAAAGTCGATCAATACATCGAAATCGTTCGCCGCATCATCTAGCGTTGGCGCAATGATCACGCCGTTTTTGCCAATGCCCGCGACTTCACCCGCATCCGCACCAATCAGCGAACTGGCGGGTTGTTCGGTAGCAACGCTCAGCTCCAAGCCGTCAGTTTGCGCACAGGCTTCGACCAACGCCTTACCCATACGCCCGCCCGCGCCCACAATGGCAATCTTGGTCATTATTTATCACCTTCAAACAAGTCTTTGACGAAACCTTTGGCTTTATCCAACCAGCCGTGTTCTTGCGGGCTGTGTTTTTTACCGCCATGCACAAAGGTAGCATCCAATTCTTCCAGTAACTCACGTTGCCGCTTGGTCAAATTCACCGGGGTTTCGACCACCACACGGCAAATCAGATCACCGACAGCCGCACTGCGCACTGATTTCACGCCCTTATTACGCAAGCGGAACTGTTTGCCGGTTTGCGTTTCCGCAGGAACCTTAAGGCTGACGCGATTACCGTCTAACGTCGGCACTTCAAACTCGCCGCCGATAGCAGCCGTGGTGAAGCGAATCGGCACTTCGCAATGCAGATTATCACCGTCGCGTTGGAATAAAGAATGTGGCTTGACGAATACTTGTACGTACAAATCACCGGCTGGCCCACCGTTGACACCGGCTTCGCCTTCACCCGCCAAGCGTACCCGATCGCCATTATCCACCCCAGCAGGAATCCTCACTGACAGGGTTTTCTGCTTTTCTTTACGCCCTTGACCGTGACAGTCAGGGCAAGGGTCTGCAATGATTTTGCCTTTGCCGTGACAATGCGGGCAAGTCTGCTGGATAGCAAAGAAACCTTGCTGAATCCGCACCTGACCACTGCCATGACAGGTCGGACAGGTTTGCGGATGCGTACCCGGTTTCGCCCCACTGCCATTACAGGTGTCACAATTCTGCAAGGAAGGCACACGAATATCGGTAGTGGTGCCGAATACAGCTTCTTCCAAGGTTAATTCAAGGTTGTATTGCAGGTCGCTGCCACGGTAAGCACGGTTGGCACCACCACCGCCTCTGCCGCCGCGTCCGCCCCCGAAGATGTCGCCGAAAATATCCTCGAACACATCGCCGAAACCACCCTGAGCACCGCCGCGCCCACCGCCGCCAAAACCACCGGACTGATCCACGCCCGCATGACCAAACTGATCATAAGCGGCCCGCTTTTGTGGGTCGTTCAGCACTTCGTAGGCTTCTTTGGCTTCTTTGAATTTGGCTTCTGATTCGGCATTGTCAGGATTGCGGTCGGGATGATGCTTCATCGCCAAACGGCGGAATGCCTTTTTCAAGTCATCTTCGCTGACATTCTTTTGTACACCAAGGACTTCGTAATAATCCCGCTTGGACATAAATTCGATCCCCACTTAAACGAAATCAGGCACAGCAAGACATTCCTGCTGCGCCTGTGTATTTAGAAGATGGCTAGTGTATTACTTCTTGCCATCGACTTCTTCAAATTCAGCATCAACGATGTCGTCATCGCCCGCTTTGCCGCCCGCTTGTTGAGCGCCTGCACCCGGTGCGCCACCTTCTGCGCCACCTGCCATTTGCTGCATCAACTTGCCAGAAGCTTCCATCAACGCTTCGGACTTGCGCTCAATCACGTCTTTGTTGTCGCCTTTGACAGCATCACGCAATTCACTGATCAGGGATTCGATATTAGCACGCTCAGCGCCCGGTACTTTTTCACCGTATTCTTTCAGTGACTTTTCCGTGCCGTGAATCATACTGTCGGCTTGGTTACGTGCATCCACCAGTTCGCGCTGCTTGCGGTCTTCTTCCGCGTGCGCTTCCGCATCTTTCACCATTTGCTCAACTTCTGCATCAGACAAGCCGGAAGAAGCTTTGATGACGATGGTTTGCTGCTTGCCAGTCGCTTTGTCTTTCGCCCCAACGTTGAGGATACCGTTAGCGTCAATATCAAAAGTCACTTCGATCTGTGGCATACCGCGTGGTGCTGGCGGAATGTCTTGCAGGTCGAAACGCCCCAGTGACTTGTTGTCACGCGCCATTTCACGTTCACCTTGCAATACATGCACGGTAACAGCGGTTTGGTTGTCATCTGCGGTGGAGAACACTTGTGATGCCTTGGTAGGGATAGTGGTGTTCTTTTGAATCAGCTTGGTCAGGACACCGCCGAGGGTTTCAATACCCAATGACAGTGGCGTAACGTCCAACAACAGGATGTCCTTAACGCCGCCGCCCAATACGCCGCCCTGAATCGCCGCACCAACGGCAACCGCTTCATCAGGGTTCACGTCTTTGCGTGGCTCTTTGCCGAAGAAGTTTTTCACCGCTTCTTGGACTTTAGGCATACGGGTTTGACCGCCAACCATGATGACATCATTGATTTGTGCGGCTGACAAACCGGCGTCTTTCAGGGCAATTTTGCACGGAGCCATCGTGCGCTCGATCAAGTCGTCTACCAATGATTCCAGCTTGGCTCGGCTCACTTTAATATTTAAGTGCTTTGGACCAGTGGCATCAGCGGTAATGTACGGCAAATTCACGTCAGACTGCTGACTGGTGGACAGCTCGATTTTGGCTTTTTCTGCCGCATCTTTCAGACGTTGCATTGCCAATGGATCGCCTTTGAGGTCAATGCCGCTGGTTTTGCGGAATTCGTCTACCAGATAGTCGATCAGGCGCATATCGAAGTCTTCACCACCGAGGAAGGTGTCGCCGTTGGTAGACAGTACTTCAAACTGCATCTCGCCATCAACGTCGGCAATTTCGATGATGGATACGTCGAACGTACCGCCACCCAAGTCGTAGACCGCGATTTTGCTGTCACCTTTGGATTTATCCATCCCGTAAGCCAATGCCGCAGCAGTTGGCTCATTGATAATACGCTTAACGTCCAAACCGGCAATTCGCCCCGCGTCTTTAGTCGCTTGACGTTGTGAATCGTTGAAATACGCCGGAACGGTAATGACCGCTTCAGTCACGGGTTCACCGAGATAATCTTCCGCAGTCTTTTTCATTTTCATCAATACACGGGCAGAAATTTCCGGCGGTGCCATTTTCTTACCGCGCACATCTACCCACGCATCGCCATTATCGGCTTTGATGATTTTGTAAGGTACCAATTTGATGTCTTTTTGCACCGCATCTTCTTGGAAACGGCGACCAATCAAACGCTTAATGGCGTACAAGGTGTTTTCAGGGTTGGTAACAGCTTGGCGCTTGGCGGTTTGCCCGACCAGCACTTCGTCGTCCATGAACGCGATAATCGACGGCGTGGTGCGGTCGCCTTCCGCATTTTCGATAACCCGTGGTTTGTCACCATCCATAACCGCTACGCAAGAGTTGGTGGTGCCAAGGTCAATACCAATAATTTTTCCCATAATCTTATCTCCAGAATTCTTTTCTTAAGGTTTTCACGATTGGCTTGTTTATGTGGGGTTATCTGCCCATTTTCAAGAGCCAAGGTGATAGAATTTTTACTTTTGCAAACTTACTTTTTACAAACCATAACCATTGCAGGGCGTACTACCCGCCCATTCAGCAAGTACCCCTTTTGCATGACCAGTGACAGGGTGTTGTTGTCGAAGTCGGGGTGAGGCTGCATCGACATGGCTTGATGATGTTCCGGGTTGAAGGCATCACCCGGTTTGCCAACGGAAGTAATGTTGAATTTTTCCATGACGGTTTCAAACTGCTTGAGGGTAAGCGCCATGCCTTCGCGGATTTGCTCAATATCGCCCTGCGCCTGCATCCCCATTTCCAAACTGTCGATCACCGGAATGATGGACTCTAGGAACTTTTGGGCAGCGTATTTGTGCGCATCTTCAATTTGTTTTTCCGAACGGCGGCGTTGATTTGCCAGTTCTGCTTGCGCCCGCAGCAATTGTTCGTAGTTATCAGCCGCTTCAGCTTTGGCTTTATCGAGTTCGGCTTGCAAGGTATCGGTATCTAATGGTTCAATATCCATCACTTCAACCACAGCGTCTTCCATACCGTTTGTCGCTGCGTCTTGCAGGTTATTGTCTTTGGGATCATTCATTGTGCTACTCCACGGCGATAAAAATCATTTCGCCGTGGAAAGTAGGGTTTAGTTTGGGAATTTCAAGGGCGACACCCGAAAAATGCCAGCAATACGGCAAGAAATATCAGTACAACAAGGCAAATAACTTATTGCGATATTTTTTAACCAATGGATTCGCGCTGCCGATCAGTTCAAACGTATTGAACAGACCTTGCTTGCCAGCACCATCCTGAAACTTGCTGTCTTTTTTATGCACGGTGAAATACAGATCCAGACCAGCTTCAATCTCATCCATCGCAATACGGATTTTGGCCAATTCCAACATGGTGGCAAGGTCGTCGGGGTTTGCGGCTAATTGCTGTTCGAGTGCCGACGTATCCACACCAACCACTTGCGCCTGCAACTTAGCACGTTTCACATCCGCCAACAGTTGGCTGAGAATCTGGTTATCGATCGCATCCGGCGGAATGCCTTGCAACAACACTTCGGCTTCGTCAGCACGTTCTTGCTGAATCAGCATTCCGGCAAGTTCCACCACGGCTTCGTAGAAATCCGGCTCGTGCTGTACCACCTGTTCCATCAATTGGGTTGCGCCCGGCAAATCACCGTTATTGTACATTTCCAGCGCTTGCTGGCGGTACGGCTCGGTCTTGTGGGTACGATGGCGGTCAATCAGTTTGCGGATTTCGGCTTCTGGCTGTACCCCCGTGAACTCATCCACAATCCTGCCATCCTTGATGACTTTAACCGTTGGTATACTGCGCACGCCAAACTGGGCTGCCAATTGTTGTTGCTGATCACTGTTGACCTTCACCAACAAAAAGCCACCTTGGTATTCATTCACCAACTTGGTCAAAATCGGCAGCAGCATTTTGCACGGTTGACACCAATCCGCCCAGAAATCTACCAAGATCGGGACTTGGTAGGAACTTTCCATGATTTGCTGGAAATTCTGCGGGGTTGCTTCAAAAATGTAGGGGGAAGTTGCATTTTCCGCCATTATCCTTTACTCCTTGTTATCATCTGCCTTAGCTGCCGGGTCAGTCGCTGGCACTTCCCCGGCACCCATTTGCTGCTGCATTTGCTGCAATTGTTTCATAATCTCGATGGTTTCTTTCGGGACATCATCACTTTCTTCCAGTAACTGGATGATTTCCGGGGTTAAGCCTTCTGCTTCGATTTTTTTCATCAAATCTTCGGGAATCCCCATATTCGGGTCGCCGCCCTCTTCCATCATGCCCTGATCCATGCCCGGCGGTGCCAGCATATTGACAAAATCAGCAAAACTCATTTGCTGACCATTCAGGGTAACATTTTCGCCCGCCAGCTCGATGGCACTGGTAATTTTCTCGCCTTCCAACTTCAGCAAACCCTGCTCACTGAGTGGCGTCAGCATCATCTCAGAACCGGGTGGCAGCAAAGCTTTATCCGCATCCAATGTCATCTTGCCCTTCATCAGAGTTGCCCACTCATTAGGGCCATAACTGGCAAGCGCCATCATATCGGGGGCTGTTTTACCCGTGTAGGTCAGATCCACATCGGCATTCAGCTTACCCTTGGGGCTTTCAGCCAAGAGCGTAGTATGCAAACGGCTTTTGTCGGTTTTCAGCACTTTAGCAAACAAGGTTTCAACAACTTTGCCGGTGGTATCGGTCAATTGCGTCATCAATTCCTGCTGTTTTTGCTGACCCTCCGGGGTTTCCATTGCTTCGGCACTCCACAGCATCTGGTTCTGGACGCTTTGCAATTCGGCTTGTAACTTGCCTAGTTCTTGCACGCCCGCCACATCCAGACCACTGACATCGAGTTTGAAATCAAGCGTGCTGAGCGCATCGTCTGCGCCCTGAATATTGGTCGCTTGCATGGCGACTTTACCCGCTAGTTCATTATCGGTAATGCCGCTATCGGTCTGCATCGCCAGGTCGAAGCTGACGGGTACGGTTGTCTCTTCCGCTAAAATGCTCACACCCGGCATTTTGAGATCAAACGTACCCAAGGCTTGCCCGCCGATCATGCCGGTCACGTCCCCCTCTAATTGCATGGAAGGCAGGGTGAATTGCGCCGTGGCATCTTTAATTTCAATTTTGCCCGCTTGCATGGAAATCTTACCCGTCATATCCGGCGCTGAGGTACCGGACAGGGTTATGCTATCCATCTGCGCGGTTGTGCCATCCTGATCCACTTGCAACGGATTCGTGGTGAAGTTGTAAACCGTATGACCGCCAAAACCAATCACCGTATGACCTTCCAACGGTGCTTTACCCGCAAATGCTGTGGTTAACCATTCACGCTGCTCAGCATCCAACGCTGCCATATCCAATTGAGTGTGAATTCGTGCCATGCCAAACTGCACCGGGCTGCCGCCGCCAAGGAATACCGGACCATTGCTAACTTCATTAATGAATTGAATTTCACCCAAATCACTCAACGGTGGCAAATCCATCGTCAGCTTGGTAATCGCAGTAGCACCCAAGGCGCTTTTTTCGTAGCTGACCAGCTCTTGCTTAATGCCGCTTTGTGCAGAGGCTTGATTTTGTTTCTCGATAAACTGTTTCAACGTGGTTTCAGTCTGCTGACCGATGTACCAGCTTGTACCGCCCCAAGCAACCAGCAAAACGACTGGAACGGACAGCAGTGTAACTAATTTTTTCATTATAGATTCCTATAGGATGTATATCTGACACTGGTGCACAGTGTAACAGAGAAAAAAGTTTCAGCGCCCCAACATTTGTCTAAACGGCATTCCCAATAGCCGCAGCGCCATAAAATAACTGGTTAATGCCAGCACTATCAGACCTGTTAACCGGCCAATTCGTGCCCATGTGGAAGCCGTTTGCCACCAAGCATCCGCCGGAGATGCCAGCCAAACCAGTGCCGTCATCACCACAGAAGCCACCCCGATTTTCAGCAAAAAGCCCATCCAGCCTTTGCTGGGTTGAAAAATCTGCTGCTTACGCAAGTGATAAAACAACAGCCCCGCATTCACATAGCCCGCCAATGCAGTTGCCAAGGCTAACCCGGCGTGCGCCCCTGCGATGCCCGAAAAGTACCAAGGCAACACAATCAAGACATTCAGTGCCATATTCACCCCGATCGCGATCATGCCAATTTTAACGGGCGTTTTGGTATCCTGACGCGAATAAAAACCGGGTGCTAATACTTTAACCAGAATAAAGCCGCTTAAGCCAACCGCATACGTCATCAGGCTCAAGGATGACATTTGCACATCACGCCAAGCAAATTCACCGTGCATCATTACCGTCGCCAAAATTGGCTTTGCCAACAAGACCAAGCCCAACGTGGCAGGCAGTGAAATCAACACTCCCAGACGTAACGCCCAATCCATTGTCTGCTGAAATTGCGTAGCATCCGCCTTAGCATGGTCACTGGATAATTTGGGCAGAATGACCGTCCCCAACGCTACACCCACAATCGCCAGCGGCAATTCCACAAAACGGTCGGAATAATACAACCACGAAATACTGCCCACCGCCAGAAACGAAGCCAATAAGGTATTAATCAACAAATTCAACTGCGCCGCTGACGAACCAAACAAGGCCGGAATCATCAGTTTCATAATCCGGCTGACACCTTCGTGTGCCTTACGCAAACGCAAACGCGGCAACAGCCCCAAGCGCGTCAAGGTCGGCAACTGAAACACCAACTGTGCCAACCCCGCAAAAAACACCCCCCACGCCAATGCCAAAATAGGCTCATCGAAGTAAGGCGCACCCCACAACACCGCTGCAATCATCACCACATTCAATAACGCAGGCGTTAATGCCGGAATCGCAAACCGATGGAATGTATTCAAAATCCCACTGACAAACGCCGTCAGCGAAATAAACAAAATATAGGGGAAAGTAATCCGCAGCATTTCCACGGCCAAATCCGGGCGGGCATTCGGCTTACTCTCAAATCCGGGCGCAAATATCCACATCACCAAGGGCGCGGCAACCACCCCAATGACGGTAATCACCAGAAGAACCAACGCCAGATAACCCGCCACATGGTCAATCAAATCCTTGAGTGCTGCTCGATCCCGTTTTTCCTTGTATTCCGACAACACCGGCACAAAAGCCAATGAAAACGCCCCCTCCGCAAACAAACGCCGCAGCAGGTTAGGGATGCGGAATGCCACATAAAATGCATCGCTTGCACCATCCACCGGAAAATACCGCGCAACAATCATATCGCGCAGCAAGCCCAACACGCGGGAAATCATGGTCATGGCGCTGATCACAGCACCGGAACGCAACAAACGGCTCATGGTTTACAGTGGTTTCCACAAAGAGAAGCGGCGATTCTGCCCGAATCACGTGCAAAGGTCATGCAGGAAATATGGATTTAGCGTCACATTTTCCCCAACGCCGAACGCTGGAACAACACCCTGCCCACGTAACGCGCCCCTTCTTTGGTCAAATGCCGACCGTCATACGAAATCAAATTCACATCGTCGGTAAACAAGGGGCAACTCGTATCATCACCACACAACAAATTATGCGGGTCAACAAAGAGCACCTCCTTGCCCAAGCCTTTAGCCAAGACCGCATTGATCGTTTTGGCCTCCTCAGGATCAACCTCATTTTCCAACGCTTTCAAATCATTCGCAGGCATTTTTAAATATTGCCGTACTGAAATTTTGCCGAAAAACTTGTTTCCTACCACCACTACCCGTTGCTTGGGTGACAACGCTAAGGTACGCAGTGTCTGTGGCAATGCTGCCGCAATATCAGGCTTCCAACGGAACGCAAAAATCACCAAATCGGCTTCCTGCATCTGCGCTTTGGCACGTTCCAAGCTATCTGCCCGCTCTGGCGTAGCGCAAAAACTACGGTCTTTCGCCGCAATATGCTTGGGGGCATCGTCACCCGCCACCGTCTGGCAGTCATACGGAATAAAACGCAGCGCAAGCTGGTAATCACCCAAATAACCGTTTTCCTGCACACTATTCAGAAAATCGCAGGCGTAACTATCGCCCACGATCAGCGCTTTCTTCTTCTGCTTAGCCGCATCAAACGCCTGCCCCGTTAACGCACGGCACTGGGAAAACGCATATTCACCACTGGCTTTGGTATCAGCAGCCGTCAGCAAATTTTGCTTCAGCGAAGAATCAGCCGCGATAACCGCCGACATTGACCACAAAACCATGCCAACCAGCAACCCTCTTACTTTGCGGAACATGTAAACCTCTTTCAAACAAGCACAGACCCGATACTATAGGACAAATTTAGTGTTCAAGCCTTGGCTACAACGGACGCGCTGCCATATTATGCTGAAAATCCGGCTCCACTGGCGGTTCAAATACTGGGGGCTGGTCTGCGCCCACATCCTGCCCCGGCGCCACATCCAGCAAATCTTTTGCCAAATCACTACCACTCACGCCCGCCAACGCCCCAATCAGCCGCGCACGGGTATAGTGCTTCACTTTACCCTCCAAACTTTCGCACAAGCTATTGGCAAGCAAAAAACGTTGAGTCACTTCCAAACGCCCTTGAAACAAGGTGAGTTGTGACAAGGTTTTGCCATACAAGAAAAAATTCACCCCAGCAATGAATTGCACCATTGCCCCGCCAATGACACTGATGATGGCAACTTCCATGCTCTGGCTCAACATAAAGCCAATCGCAGCAAGGAAAAACAACAAGCCCACCACACTGGCAATTAATGCCCAGCGAAAACTACGCCCCGCTTGCGACAACGACAAATCGTAAAAACGCGACAGCAGCTCAATTTGTGACGCAGCAATTTCTTTCACGTCGCCGCTGGCAGCTTCGGTCAAGCGTTTCAACGCGGGTTCGGTTACGCCGGAAATAGCCTCTTGGCGGACATTAAGAAAACCGCCCAACATACCATCACGATGACTGGTGTTCATTTTACTACTGCCCACAGGTTATGATGCTTCGATTATAGCGCAATGGAAAACCAATGCCGTGATACCTCTGTTATCCATCCAAGAATTGCAGCTTTGTTTCAACACCCCAGACGGCGTAGTGGAAGCCGTGCGTGGCGTGGATTTGCAACTTGCTGCTGGCGAAACCCTCGCGGTAGTCGGCGAATCCGGCGCGGGCAAAAGCCAACTGTTCCACGCGGTCATGGGCTTGCTGCCGCGCAATGCCCAAGCCCGTGGGAGTGTGCAATTTTCGGGTACAGAATTGTTAAACCAGCCACCCCGCGTGCTCAATCAATACCGGGGAAAACGCATGGCGATGATTTTTCAAGACCCGATGACGGCGTTAAATCCGCTACTGACCATTGGGCGGCAACTCACCGAAGTACTGGAAGTGCATCAGGGTATGGGTGCTAAAGCGGCGCAACAGCAAGCATTGACCATGCTCGAACAGGTACGTATCCCCGATGCTAGCCGCCGTTTACACAGTTACCCGCACGAACTCTCCGGCGGAATGCGCCAACGGGTAATGATAGCGATGGCTTTGCTATGCGAACCCGACTTGCTGATTGCGGATGAACCCACTACCGCCTTGGATGTCACGGTACAATCCGAAATCCTGGCACTGTTGCGTGACATTCGCGCCCAACGGCAAATGGCGATGGTATTGATTACCCACGATTTACCCTTGGCGGGCGGTGTATGTGACCGCATCGCGGTGATGCGCCACGGTCAAGTGGTGGAGACCGGCACAGTAAACACCCTATTTCACCAACCGCAACACGTTTATACCCGTGAATTGCTGCTTGCTTCCCAATACTGAACATTTCTTTATTCTGGCAGTCTGAAGCAGTAGACTGAGCATCAGGGGCGAACAAGGGATATATTATGCACACCACATTACGCACCGTGTTAGCCGGGCTATTGCTAATCA
>JBEUIR010000027.1:0-14306 GCA_040415395.1 Candidatus Thiothrix namsaraevi | reverse complement strand
TAGGGATTATCGCCGACGTGATCGCCGAGGTTGAGGGTATCGAATGGTGCTGCGCTCACGCCGCCGTGACGGGTGGTGCATACGGCGCGGATATTGGCGGGGGCAGGCCAAGCGGGGGTCAGCCAGTCTTCGGCGGCGCTCAGGGTACGATTCGGGTTCATGCGGGAATTACCGATGCGCGAAACAGCTCCAACAGCTCCCCCATATCCTCCGGCACCGGCGCTTCCCACACCATCGCCTCCCCCGTTGCCGGATGCGTCAACCCCAAACGGGTCGCGTGCAACGCCTGACGCGGGAAGGTTTGAATCGCCGTGCGCAATTCCTCCCTCACTCCCGCAGGCACGCGCGGACGCCCGCCATAGGTTTGATCGCCGACAATCGGCATGTGCTTCCAACTCAGATGCACACGAATCTGGTGAGTGCGCCCCGTTTCCAACGACACCCGCAACAACGTATGGTGTGGGAAACGCTCTTCCACGCGGTAATGCGTAATCGCTTCCTTGCCGCCGTCGTGGACCGCTTGGCGTTTGCGGTCGATGTGATGCCGCCCGATATTGCCTTCAATCGTTGCACCAGCCACAACTTGTGCGGAAACCAGCGCAAGGTATTCACGGCTGACATCGCGCTCCTGCAACTGTTCGACCAGCTTGCCATGCGCTTCCAGGGTTTTGGCGACCACCATCAAACCCGTGGTGTCTTTGTCGAGGCGATGTACGATCCCCGCACGCGGCAACATTTCCAGCGCACGGTCATGGTGCAACAAGCCGTTGACCAGCGTACCTGACCAATTGCCCGCGCCGGGGTGAACCACTAACCCAGCAGGTTTGTTGATAATGATAATGTCATCATCTTCGTAGATAATATTGAGCGGAATATCTTCCGGCTCGAATTCGGTTTGTGGCTCGTGAACAGCCTCTATGGAAATTTCCTCACCGCCTATTAAGCGCTCCTTGGGTTTGAGGATTTTATCATCGACGCGCACGCAACCGGCTTTGATCCATTTCTGAATCTGGCTGCGCGAATATTGGGGGCATAAAGTAGCAACGGCCTGATCCAGGCGCTGACCTTCCATATTGAGTGGAACTATGCTGACGATCTGTTGATTTAGGGGCATTCTTAATCCGGTTGAATACGCTATACTTGCAAACTCATTCTATCATCATGTGTTGTTAAGCAAATGTCGATAAATACAAAAAGACTACGTGCCAGCGTTTATCTGGCAAGTGTATTGGTTATGTCGGCGGCGACTAGCGGCTGCTCGATCTTTTCCCAGACTGAAAAAGACCTGACAGAAGGTTGGTCAGCCAATAAAATTTATACCACGGCACGCGAAGCCGCCAACGCAGGCGACTACGAACGCGCCATTGGCTTGTACGAGTCGCTCGAAGCACGTTACCCCTTGGGGCGTTTCGCCCAACAAGCGCAACTGGAAACTGCTTATGCGTACTACAAATTCGATGAGCCGGATTCCGCTTTGGATGCGATTGATCGCTTCCTGCGCATGAACCCTAGCAGCGAAGATGCGGATTATGCCCTGTATTTGCGCGGCTTGGTAAACTTTAACCGTGGGCACAGCATCGTGGATAAATTATTTCCACGTAGCATTGCCGATTTGGACACGGTACGGCAGAAAGAGTCGTTCCAAGACTTTTCACACCTGCTGACCCGCCACCCCAATAGCAAATATGCTCCAGATGCGCAAGAACGTATCAAGCATTTGCGCAACAGTTTGGCACAATCCGAGTTAAATGTGGCGCAATACTACATGACACGCGGCGCATGGCTGGCGGCATTCAACCGTGCGGAATACGCGGTGAAACATTACCAAGGCTCACCCGCCATTGCGGATGCGTTGGAAATCAAGGTCAAAGCCGCTCACAAGCTCGGCAAACCGGATCTAGCCGCCGACAACCTGCGGGTGCTAGAACTGAACTTCCCGGAACGTGCGGCTGCCCTCAAAGCCCGGTTACGCTAATCCCCAAACGCCGATTATCGGTTAATGCTGGCAGCTTGCCTGCCAGTCATTTACAGTCGTGATAGAAGCTACCCAGCAAAATAATAATATCGGGGCTACACACATGACGATTTCCAACACTGCCGCGCTTGCCGTGTGCCTATTCAGTGTACTGAGCAACACTGCGATGGCAGACAACAGTTCACCTTTTTCCAAAATCAAACCGATGTCACCCATTGGCATGAATTCCAACGCCAAAGCACCCAACTATTTGGGGGCAAGTATCGGTACGACCACTACCGATGGGTTTTGCGATCCACTTAGCGACTGTGACAACAGCGACAAAAGCTGGAAAGCCTTCGCCGGGGTGCGCATGAACGACAATATTGTACTGGAAGCGGGCTATGTCGACTTTGGCAAACAAAGCGGCATGGCTACCACGGGCAAGATTAGCCAACAGGCAACCGCTTTCACCACCGCCGCCGTCGCTGGCATCCCCATGACCGACCAAATCGAACTGTTTGGCAAAGCGGGCGTAGCACGCTGGACACTGGAACAAACCAATAGCAGCGGCACGGTAGAAAATACCGGCACCGATGTCTTGGTCGGCGTGGGCGCTGACTACAACCTCGGTGACAATATGGGCGTGCGTGCCGAGTGGGAACGCTTTAAAGACGTGGGTGACACGGCTGCTCATGCCCATGACATTGACTTGCTGAGTCTTGGCTTTATTTTCTCATCGTTATAATAAATTCCCTCGTTAGAGGGCATACAGAAAGGGGCTTGTATGAAAATTTTACTTTCCTGCTCAATAGCAGGCTTGGCGCTATTGGCTAATAGTGTGTACGCGGGCGGCATGGAAGGCTACGGTGTGCCTTCTAATATTTCTTTGTATGGCGGTCTGAGTGCGGGCATGAGCAACCATGATGGCGCTTGTGATGCCACCACGACGGATTGCGAAGACAGTGATAGCGGGCATAAAGCCTTTGTCGGCTTACGCGCTGACCCCAGTCGTAACCCGAACGAATTTTGGGCAACACCAGCGGGTGTCATGCCTGCTACCGCCCTGCCAACAATGGGCGTAGAACTCGGCCACATGGAACTGGGTGAAAATACGGCACAAGGTAAAGCAGGTCGGGCGGGCATTTACGACAGCGAACTCCAAAGCGAACTCTCTGCCAGTTATGTCGCAGGCGTAGGCTATGTTCCGGTTGCCCCTCGCACTGAATTAATCGGCAAAGTTGGCGCAGCCTTTTGGAAGCAAAATGGCAGCAAAACCGTAGCAGAAGATTCTGAGCTGAATACCACCAGCACTAACAGTGGCGTAAGCATGTTATTGGGCGCTGGCGCACAAGTGAAGCTTAACCCTAACTTATCGTTACGGGGCGAATATGAACACATTATGGGTACAGCAGCAGACACCGCTTACGAAGCCGATGCGGGCTTATTGAGTGTCGGCGCGGTTTTTTCCACTTTTTAAACACGGGGCAGCGGGATGACACGAAAACTGCTAGGGTGCTTGTTCATCGGCTTACTAAGTAACGCGCACGCGGGTGAGTCCATAATGGGCAGTGATTTCAGCAACGGTCCCAAACTGTATGTCGGCGCGAGTGCGGGCAGCGCCAAACAGGGGGACACCTGCAATGACCCGTTTTTTAGCGGCGCATGCGATAACCAAGATTTTGCTTGGAAAGCTTTCGGTGGTGCACGTTTCAACCCCATGTTAGGGGTCGAAATCGGTTATTACGATCTCGGTGACAGCGATATGAATGGCACGACGGGTGGCAGTACCGCCAAATTAAGCAACAACACGACCGGCAGTGTCGTGAGCGGGGTCGGTTACGTGCCACTTTCCCCACAGTTAGAAGCGTTTGGCAAAGCCGGGGCAATGGCTTGGGAAAGCAACACCCGTAAAATCTCCGGCAGTAAAACCACACAAGCGGACAATAGCGGCACCAGCATTCTCCTTGGCGGCGGCGCACAATTCCAACTGAACAGCAATCTACACCTGCGCGGTGAATGGGAACATATACTCAATATTGGCTCCGACTCCGCTTACGAAACCGATGCTGACCTGTATTCACTGGGTTTGAGTTATTCCACACTCTGAAAATCTATCTCCCACGGAAGGGCTGTATTAGCACAGCCTTTCCGGTAGAGTGGTAACACTTTTTTGCCTTTTGATCGCCACGCTTTGAGGAGAATGTTTATGGCACGTCAAGCTGATTTCATTGCACCATCCATCCTGTCTGCTGACTTTGCCCGTCTGGGTGAAGAAGTGGTTAACGTCTTAGCCTCCGGTGCGGACATTGTGCATTTCGACGTAATGGATAACCATTATGTTCCTAACCTGACCATTGGCCCTTTGGTGTGTGAAGCCCTGCGCAAGCACGGCGTGACTGCACCGATTGATGTGCATTTGATGGTTAAGCCGGTTGACCGCATTATCCCTGACTTCGCCAAAGCGGGCGCGTCTTTCATCACCTTCCACCCGGAAGCGTCTGAACACGTTGACCGCACCTTGCAATTGATCCGCAATGAAGGCTGCAAGGCTGGCTTGGTATTCAACCCGGCTACACCACTGAACATCTTAGAATATTTGATGGACAAGGTAGACATGATCCTGCTGATGTCGGTCAACCCCGGCTTTGGTGGTCAAAGCTTTATCCCATCAACGCTGACCAAATTGCGCCAAGTACGCAAGATGATTGACGATTCCGGCCTCGATATTCGTTTGGAAGTGGATGGCGGCGTTAAGCCGGGCAATATCCGTGAAATCAAAGAGGCCGGTGCGGATGCATTCGTTGCCGGTTCTGCGATCTTCAACGTTGCCAATAAAGCTGACCCGAACCATTACAACACCGTTCTGGCTGAATTCCGTAAGGAATTGGCGGCGGCAAAGGTTTAAGAAGCCCCCATCCCCAACCCTTCCCCCGCAAGGGGTGAAGGGAGCAAGAGGACGAGTGAAAAATGATATTTAAGCCGAAAATGGTATTGATTGACGTGGACGGAACGCTGGTTGATAGCGTGCCTGACCTGACGTTTTGCGTCGATGAAATGCTGAAGCAACTGGAGATGCCAGTACGTGGCGAAGCAGCCGTGCGCCAGTGGGTCGGGAATGGCGTGCAGCGTTTGACCGAACGCGCCTTGACCAATGACCTCGATGGCTATCCCGATGCGGAATTGTTGGCGCGTGCCATGCCGATTTTCATGGAACTGTACGCGGAAAATACCTCGAAACGCAGCCGTTTGTATGACGGCGTGTTAGAAGGCTTGGATTTTCTACAAAGCTGTGCAGGTTTGAAAATTGGTTGTGTCACCAATAAAGCCGAACAATTCACCCTGCCCTTGCTGACCGATTTGGGTATTGTTGACCGCTTTGAAATCATTATCAGCGGTGATTCTTTGCCGGAAAAGAAACCGCACCCTATGCCCTTGTTACACGCGGCTGAAAAGCTGGGTGTAACACCGGAGGATTCGGTAATGATCGGCGATTCCAAATCTGATGTGAAAGCAGCACGGGCGGCGGGTTTCCAAATCATTTGCATGACCTACGGCTACAATCACGGCGAAGATATTCGTAATTATTCGCCAGATGCGGTCATTGATTCCATGACCGAACTCGCCAGCTTGATTAGCGCCTAAACACCTTGTGAGATTCCTCTTGTTCCTCCCCTGATAAGGGGGTAATTGTTCACATCCCTCGAAAAGAACCTCACCCCAACCCCTCTCCTTGACAGGAGAGGGGCAGCTAAGAAACGTCACTCTTTCTCCCCCTCGCCTGTCAAGGAGAGGGGGCGGGGGGTGAGGTTCTTCATCGGAAAGTGAACAATTATAAGGGGAGGTCAGGAGGGGTTTCTTCCTATTCCGGTCTCATGTGCGGAAAAAGTATCACGTCTCTTATCGAAGGCGCATCCGTAAACAACATCACCAAGCGATCAATCCCAATCCCCTCACCCGCTGTCGGTGGCATCCCGTATTCCAGCGCACGAATGTAGTCCGCATCAAAATGCATCGCTTCGTCATCGCCCGCATCTTTATCCGCGACCTGCTGCATAAAACGTTCCGCCTGATCTTCCGCGTCATTCAACTCGGAGAAACCATTGCCGATTTCACGTCCACCGACGAAGAACTCGAAACGGTCAGTGATGAACGGGTTAGCATCATTACGCCGTGCCAAGGGCGACACTTCCGCCGGATATTCGGTGATAAACGTCGGTTGCAGCAAACGGTGTTCGACGGTTTTCTCGAAAATCTCGATTTGCACTTTGCCCAAGCCGTAGCCATCTTTGAGCGGAATGCCAAGCTTGCGAGCCACTTCCCGTGCGCCTTCCAGCGTATCAATCTGCTCCATCGACAATTCCGGGTTGAAATGCACAATGGAACTGCGCACGCTCATCCGCGCAAACGGCTTGTCAAAGTCGAAGGTTTCGCCCTGATAGGTAATCTCGTTACTACCCACCACATCGTTGGCAATGCCGCGCATCAAGTTTTCGGTCAAATCCATCAGATCGTGATAAGTCGCATACGCCTGATAGAATTCGATCATGGTGAATTCAGGGTTATGCCGGGTGGAAAGCCCTTCGTTACGGAAATTGCGGTTGATTTCAAACACCCGTTCAAACCCACCGACCACTAGCCGCTTGAGGAACAATTCCGGCGCAATCCGCAAATACATCGGCAAATCCAGCGCGTTATGGTGCGTGATAAACGGACGTGCCACCGCCCCGCCGGGAATAATCTGCAACATCGGCGTTTCGACTTCCAGAAAATCGCGCTGTATGAAAAAGTTGCGGATATAGCTCACGATTTTAGAACGCATCATGAACGCATCGCGCGACTCGTGATTCATGATCAAGTCGATGTAACGCTGGCGGTAACGTTGTTCGTGATCGGTCAAGCCGTGGAATTTTTCCGGCAAGGGGCGCAACGATTTGGTCAACAAACGGATTTCATGCACCTTCACCGACAATTCGCCGGTTTTGGTTTTGAACAACATGCCGGAAGCCCAGATAATGTCGCCCAAATCCCAATGGCAATAGTCATCGAAAATCTCATCACCCAGCACGTTTTTCTGCGCGTATAACTGAATCCGCCCGGATACATCCGAAATCGTCGCAAAACTCGCCTTGCCCATGATGCGCTGGAGCATCATACGCCCCGCAACGGTCACAGGGATGGCGTGTTCTTCAAACCATTCCTTGTCGTGTGCGCCATACTCCTGATGCAAATCAGCCGCTTTGTGTTCACGCACTAGGTCATTGGGAAAAGCCTTACCCTGTTCACGCAGTTTTGCCAGCTTGTCGCGGCGTTGTGTGATCAGTTTGTTTTCATCATGCTGGTCGTGATGGTTGTTGTGTTCGCTCATAACATTCTCGCTCTCACAAGCCGCTTTTTAAGCTTGCTTCAATAAATTTGTCCAGATCGCCGTCCAATACTGCTTGCGTATTCGCCGTTTCCACACCCGTGCGCAAATCCTTAATGCGCGACTGGTCGAGAACATACGACCGAATCTGACTGCCCCAACCAATGTCGGATTTGCTGTCTTCCAACGCTTGCTTATCCGCATTGCGCTTGAGCATTTCCTGCTCATAAAGTTTGGCACGCAATTGCTTCATGGCGTTGTCTTTGTTCTGGTGCTGGGAACGCCCGCTCTGGCATTGCACCACCGTATTGGTGGGCGTATGGGTAATCCGCACCGCCGATTCGGTTTTGTTGATGTGCTGACCACCCGCACCGGAAGCGCGGTAAACGT
Organism: Candidatus Thiothrix namsaraevi; assembly: GCA_040415395.1. GTDB lineage: Bacteria > Pseudomonadota > Gammaproteobacteria > Thiotrichales > Thiotrichaceae > Thiothrix > Thiothrix namsaraevi. The sequence goes on along the minus strand of JBEUIR010000027.1, from coordinate 6,597 downwards.
CGATACGCAAATCGGCAGGGTTGATGTCGATTTCGATATTGTCATCGACTTCCGGCGACACGAAAACGCCGCTGAACGAGGTGTGACGACGGTTGCCGGAGTCGAATGGCGATTTGCGCACCAGTCGGTGTACACCCGTTTCGGTGCGCAACCAGCCGAAAGCGTAAGGACCTTCAAAGCTGATACTCGCGCCTTTGATGCCTGCCACGTCGCCGGGGCTGGCTTCGAGCAATTCGACTTTGAAACCTTTGGCTTCACCCCAACGCAAATACATGCGCAACAGGATTTCCGCCCAATCTTGCGCTTCAGTACCACCCGACCCGGCTTGAATGTCGAGAAAGGCGTTATTGCGATCCATCGGCCCGGAGAACATGCGTTCAAATTCGAGCTGAGCAACGTGCTTTTCGAGATTATCGACATCGGCAATGACTGCATTGGCGCTGTCTTCGTCGTCTTCCATTTCGGCGAGTTCGAGCAGCTCTTTGGCGTCAGCAAGGCCGGAACTGATTTTATCAATGCCGCCGACAATGCCTCCGAGAATAGCACGTTCTTTGCCAAGATCTTGCGCCCGCTGCGGATTATCCCAGACCTTGGGGTCTTCGAGTTCGCGGCTGACTTCTTCTAAACGTTCGCTTTTAACGTCGTAGTCAAAGATACCCCCGCAGAGCGTCGACGCGCCCTTGGAGATCTTTGATTTTGGTGTAGGTGGGGTTGAGTTCCATGATATTTCGCTAATACGAGGGAAAACGGGGGATGATAGCAATCATGGGGAATATATTCAAAGCGGTTAAATGGTGTTCTCACCTAATCGGGATAATTCCATCTCGACAACTGACTATCGGTCATTTAAGATTCCCTTCAATCAATTGACCGGCAGTCATTCATATGAAGTTCACATTTGCCCTTTCCTCCCGTTTGGCTCCCACATTATTGCTGGCAAGCAGCTTGGCATTGTTACCGTTGCCATCGGTATTCGCCGAAGACACCGCGCCTGCGCCCGCTGCTAACCCCGCGCTCGCCGTCAGTGTCACCAGCCCAATGGCACAAGACTGGGGCACGACCATTATGGCTAACGGCGCGATCAGCCCTTGGCAAGAAGCCATTATTGCTTCCGAAATCAGCGGTTTGCGCATCACTGACGTGCTGGCAGATGTCGGCGATGAAGTCAAAAAAGGTCAAGAATTGGTGAAATTATCGCAAGCCGCCGTGCAAGCCGATGTCGCCCAAAAACAAGCCAGCCTCGCCGAAGCCCGTGCCAATGCCGACCGCGCCCGTCGTTTAAAAAGCAGCGGTGCAATCCCCGCGCAACAAATTGACCAATACCTAACCGGTGAAGCGATTGCGCAAGCCGCGCTCGATGCCCAACAAATCCGCCTCGCGCAAACCCGCATCCTTGCCCCGGATGATGGCATTATCACCACCCGCACCGCCACCCTCGGCGCAGTCGTGCAAACCGGCACCGAATTATTCCGCATGGTGCGCCAACACAAACTCGAATGGCGGGCAGAAGTCTCCGGGCGCGATGCCAGCACCATTCAAAACGGGCAAGCCGCCCGCCTCACTCTTCCCAACGGCGAAAGCGTTACCGGCACGGTGCGCTTAGTCGCCCCCACACTCGACCCCAACACCCGCAACGCCACGGTGTATATCAGCCTGCCCAACGGTAGCCCTGCTAAAACCGGTATGTTTGCCGAAGGTGAAATTCTCACCGGTGCAACCAAAGCCATGACCTTACCCCAAGCCGCCGTGATCTTGCGCGATGGCAATCACTACGTGTTTGAAGTCAGCGACGACAACCGCGTGCAACAACGCCTCGTGAAAATTGGCAGAACCACACAAGGTCAAACCGAAATCCGCGACGGCATCAACGCCAGCGCCCGCGTGGTGATGACTGGCGGCGGCTTCCTGAATGATGGTGATACCGTACAAATCGTCGACACACCCGTCAGCAGCACCGGGGATAAACCATGAACGTTTCCGCTTGGTCGATCCATAACCCCGTTCCAGCGGTATTGCTGTTTGCGCTGCTGAGCTTTTTGGGCATCAAAGGGTTTCAGGCGCTGGGTATTCAAAACTTTCCCGATGTTGAACTCCCCACCATTATCGTGAATGCCTCGCTTGAAGGCGCTGACCCCGAACAGCTCGAAAGCGAAGTCGCCCGCAAGATCGAAAACCAGCTTGCCACCATTACCGGCGTTAAGCATTTACGCACCACCTTGACGGATAGCTCCGCCAGCATTGCCGCCGAATTCGACATCGACAAAGATACCGAAATCGCGCTCAACGAAGTGCGCAATGCCATCGACACCATCCGCGCCAACTTGCCGTCACAAATGAATGACCCGGTGGTTTCAAAAGTGACCACATCTGGTAGCCCGCTGGTGACATTCACCGTTGCCGCGCCCAATATGGACGAAGAAGCACTGTCCTGGTTTGTCGACAATGAGATTACCCGCGAATTAATGGCGGTCAAAGGTGTCGGTAAAGTGTCACGGGTCGGTGGCGTTAACCGCGAAGTACGCATCGACCTGAACCCCGCACTCATGGCAGGTTTAGGGGTTACGGCTGCCGATATTTCCAACCGCTTGGGGCAAATGCAGCAAGATGCACCCGGCGGACGCGGTGATGTGGGCGGCGGTATTCAATCCGTGCGTACTTTAGGGCGGGTCGGCACGGCTGCCGAACTCGGTGCTATCGAAATTCCGCTGTCAAACGGGCGGCATGTGCGTTTGGATCAGCTTGCCACCATCCGCGATACCGTGGCGGAACGTTCCACCCATGCCTTGCTGGATGGCAAAGCGGTGGTCGGCTTCCAAGTCACGCGGGTACGCGGTGCGAGTGAAATCGACGTGGTAGAAGGCGTGCGGGCGGCGCTGACGCAATTCGCCACTTCTCACCCGCAAGTGCAACTGACGGAAGCTTACGACACCATCGAGCGCATTCAAGCCAACTACACCGGCTCGATGCACTTATTGTACGAAGGAGCTGCCTTAGCCATCTTAGTAGTCTTGCTGTTTTTGCGGGATATACGCGCCACCTTGGTATCCGCAGCCGCCTTACCCTTGGCGATTATTCCCACGTTTGCGGCGATGCATTACTTTGGGTTCTCGCTGAATATCCTCACCTTGCTCGCGCTTGCCTTGGTAGTCGGGGTATTGGTCGATGACGCGATTGTGGAAGTGGAAAACATTGAACGCCATTTGCGCATGGGCAAAACGCCCAAACAAGCCGCCATCGAAGCCGCCGATGAAATCGGGTTGGCAGTCATTGCGACCACCTTTACGCTGATTGCGGTATTTTTACCGACGGCGTTTATGGGCGGAGTGCCGGGTAAGTTTTTTGAATCGTTTGGAATTACCGCTGCGGTCGCGGTGTTCTTCTCGCTGGCGGTAGCGCGTTTGCTCACGCCAATGATGGCGGCGTATTTCCTGAAACCGCATCCGACTGAAAAAGCCAAGCAACCAGAGCGCGATGGCTGGTTTATGCGCCATTACATGACGGCAGCGGGCTGGTGTTTGAAACACCGCTTTATCACCTTGGTAGCGGCGATTGCTATTTTCGTGGCATCCCTGCAAATCGTACCCTTACTACCCAAAGGCTTTGTGCCACCGGCGGATACCGCGTTAACCTCGGTAACGCTGGAAATGCAACCGGGTAGTACGCTGGAAGAATCTTACGCCATTGCGGAACAAGCGCGGCGTTTACTGCAACCCTTAGCCGATGTGAAACAAGTGTTTACGCTGGTGGGGGCAGCCAGTGGCGTGAGCAGCGGCCCGATTGCCGAAGGCGGCGGGGCGGATGTGCGCAAAGCTACATTGACTGTTAGCCTCACTACCCGCGAAGAACGTTCGCGTTTGCAAACCGCTGTCGAAGCCGAGATTCGCCAAACCCTGAAACCGTTACCCGGCGTGCGTTACACCGTGGGTTCTGGCGGTGCGGGCGACAAAATGCAAGTCGTATTAGCCAGTGATGACGGCAAGCTCTTACTGGCAGCGGCGCAACGTGCGGAACGCGATTTACGTACCCTGCAAGGCATTGGCAATGTGGTATCCGGCGCAAGTCTGCAACGCCCTGAAATTCACATTACCCCCAACTACGCACGCGCAGCCGAATTGGGCGTGAGCACCGAAGCCTTGGGGCAAGTGGTGCGCGTGGCGACCAGCGGGGATTTTTCCACCCGTTTGCCCAAGCTCAATTTACCCCAGCGGCAAATCCCGATTCGGGTGCAATTTGATGAAAGTGTGCGCAATGATCTTGATACGATTCGCCAATTGCGGATTCCGGGGCGCAATGGTGCAGTGCCATTGGCAGCCGTGGCGGATGTGCAATTGGGCAGTGGCCCGGCGCGTTTGGATCGTTTCGATAGGATGCGCAATGTCAGTATTGATGTGGAATTGAACGGCTTACCCGTCGGGCAAGTCACCACCATGGTGGATAAATTGCCGAGTTTGGCAACCCTGCCCCCCGGTGTGATTCGGCAAAGTTCAGGGGATGCGGAGCGCATGGCGGAACTCTTCGGCGGGTTCGGTGGCGCAATGTTGATTGGGGTATTGTTGATTTACATTGTGTTGGTGCTGCTGTTCCACGACTTTTTGCAACCGATTACGATTCTGGCGGCATTGCCCTTGTCAATCGGCGGGGCGCTATTGGCATTGTTGCTGACGGGCAGTAGCTTCTCGATGCCTGCGGTCATTGGTTTACTAATGCTGATGGGAATTGTGACCAAAAACTCGATTTTGCTGGTGGATTATGCAGTGATGGCGCGGGAACGTGACCAGAAAAACCGCGTGGATGCGCTGCTGGATGCCTGCCACAAACGGGCGCGACCGATTGTCATGACCACGATTGCGATGAGCGCGGGGATGATGCCAACCGCCTTGGGATTGGCGGCTGACCCCAGCTTTCGCCAACCAATGGCGATTGTGGTCATCGGCGGCTTGCTGGCTTCAACGGTGCTGAGTTTGCTAGTGATTCCGGTGGTGTTTACGTTTATTGACGATATTTTGGTAGGGTTTAGAAAGCTCAGCGGTAAGTTTAAACACGCTGAGCCGACCTTACACCAATAATGTCACGCGGGTGGCAGCAGTGCTGCGCTCAAGCGTAAACAGCAGCTCGCAATATTCGGGTTGTTCGCACAAGGGCGTGGGGTCGTCGGCACAACAACTGCCGACAATGACCCCGGCGTAGAAAATCCCCGCACGAATTTGCAGGTGAGTCGCAGTAGCACTGCTTTCCAAGAGCATTACGCTAAAAGTGTCACCGCTGACTTGGCTGCTGTGTGTTAAACCTGCTTGCAAGGGCAAAGCATTCGCGCCTAAGCCCTGCACTTCCGCGCTGAACACGGCTGGAAAATCGGGTTTTCCCCATGCCGCCACTGTTTGACCTAAGATCATGCTGCTTTCACCTGTTTAAAGCTGGCTACGCACCCAACGCTCAATATCCGTAGCCCCCATTGCGCCGGATTGACGTGCAATTTCTTGCCCGCCTTTGAATAGCACCATCGTCGGAATGCTGCGAATATTGTAATGCGCTCCCACCATTTGGTGATCTTCGGTATTCAGTTTTGCAAAACGCACATTGGGTTCCAGTTGCGCAGCGGCTTTCTCAAAAGCTGGTGCCATTTGACGGCAAGGGCCACACCACGGTGCCCAAAAGTCAACCAAGACGGGAATATCATTACGGCTGATGTGTTTGGTGAAATTCACAGCGGTTAGCTCGGTCGGGTGTCCAGTAAACAAATCGCTGCCACACTTGCCACACTTGGCGTGCTCGCCCAGCCGTTCCGCCGGAATGCGATTGGTGACACTGCACGCGGGGCAGACGATATTCATTGGGTTACTCATGCTCAATTCCTCAAAGACGATTATCTCAATGTGCCTATTATGGGTTTACTCTGCTCGATTTAAAGGAAAAATACGCAACAATAGACAGAATGGCATTGCGACTTTTTAAATAATCCGTAGAATCGAACCGTTTTAACACGACAAACCATAATCGCTAGGAGAAGTAATCATGAAAGCACTAAGCCTGTTGGGCATCACACTAATCGCACTCGCTCAAGCCACTGCACCTGCATTTGCCGAAGAAAAAGCAGCTAAACCAGAAGCGGCGGCTGAAGCCCCGAAAGCCGATGCTGCTAAACCAGAAGCGGCGGCTGAAGCTCCGAAAGCCGATGACAAAGCAGCCGATGCTGTTAAAATCGACGGTGAAAAAGTTTACAAAGGTCTGTGCATGAGCTGCCATGACGCTGGCGTTGCTGGCTCACCTAAATTAGGTGACAAAGCTGCATGGGAACCACGGATTGCAACCGGCATGGATGCATTATACGAATCCACCATCAAGGGCAAAGGCGTTATGCCTGCGAAAGGCGGCAACCCTGCGCTGTCTGACGATGAAGTCAAAGCAGCCGTTGATTACATGGTTGCACAAGTCAAGTAATTGATAGTAAAAGGCTACCAGCACTGGCTGCGTAGCCTTTTTTATCCCCAAAACAGATTCGTGAAATGATGGCGGGCATAATCGCAGTAAACGGTGAAATCGCTATCGACGCTGGCAACGAAACGGGTGTTGAGGCGTTCACACAAAACAATCAGGGAA
>JBEUIR010000026.1:9485-14523 GCA_040415395.1 Candidatus Thiothrix namsaraevi | reverse complement strand
CGCAAGCCTTGCCAGTGACGGGTTGCACGGGTAATGCGCACGGCGTAATCCAATACTGTCACATCCACCGCGATCTCTGCCGTGACGGTTTGCATCGCCATGACCTGTGCGGGGGTGGCAATCGCCTGCAAATTATTGAGGTTGAAGCGGTCGCCGATTTGTTTGTCCGTCACCACCATGACCATTTCGGCTTCTTCGGCTAATTCTGGGTAGTCGATGAAAACTTTCAGCAGGAAACGGTCGAGTTGCGCTTCGGGCAGGGGGTAGGTGCCCTCCTGTTCCAGCGGGTTTTGGGTGGCAAGTGTCATGAACGGCAGCGGCACGGGTAATGCTTTGCCTTCGATGGTGACTTGCTGTTCCTGCATGACTTCCAGCAATGCCGATTGGGTTTTGGCGGGGGCGCGGTTGATTTCGTCTGCCAGCAGCAGGTTGGTGAATACCGGGCCTTTGCGTACATTGAAACTTTGGTTTTGCATATCAAACAGCACATGCCCACTGATGTCGGCGGGCATCAGGTCAGGGGTGAATTGAATGCGGGCAAATTGCCCGGAAATGGTGCGGGCAAGAGCGCGTACCAGCAAGGTTTTGCCAAGACCGGGAACACCTTCAATCAAGACATGCCCGCCTGCCAGCAAGGCGATGAGGGTTTCACGCACGACTGACTTTTGCCCGATCACGGCTTTGCTGATTTCGCGGCGGATGGCTTCGGCTAAATGGCTGGCTTGTTCAAGCGTCAGGGTTGCTGTTGTCATGTTGTTTCCTTGTGCTCGGCAAAAGTTGAGTAACACGGGCGGCGAACCCGTCGTATTGGGTGTCAGCGTGTTTGCGGTGACGTTGCCACATAAACAAACCGCTGGCGTGAATGTGTTCCAGAATGCGGCGGCGTTCAGGGGCAGGTTTAGGAATCATTGGCCCAAAACGGGGGCTGAGGGCAAGAATGGTCAGTGGAATAAATACCGCCAAACTCAGCACCAATGCCCAAGCATGTTCCCACAATAAGCGTGCTAACGCTGGCATCTCGTCGTTATGTACCAGCCAGACTGCTTGTGGTTCATCGTGTAAACTGTGCAGCATATGCCAGAAAAATTCGGCATGGTCGTAATCATCAATTGCCGGATTTTGGATAAAGTCGAGGTTGGCAGCCCATGTGATTAAGCCATTGCCATGCTCCATTTCCAGCAACCAAGCCGCATCGTTATAGGTCTGCGGGTAGGCTTGCGCGGCAGTGGTTTGCAGCGCGTAGAAAAATTCGGGGTCAACTTGCAACGGGTGACTCATATTGGAGAGTTCGGCTTCCAGCGGTAGGTCATCGTCTTCGGGGATGATGTGTTCCCCCCTGGTGATGCCTAAAGCGAGTTGCAGTGGGTCACGGGCGCTGGTTTGCTCAGTATCTTCAGCGTCTGGGTCAGTGTTGACGTAGCGGGTGCGGGTAATTAAGTGTCCGCCCTTGGCTACCCATGCCAGCAGAGCTTCACTGTTTTGACGTGACAGTGTGTAACGGTCGGTATCAATCACGAGCACGGTATGGGTAGATGGCAGCGTTTGCAGGCTGGTTTGGCGTTCGCTGGGAATGCCCATGCGCTTGAGGAATAAGCGGGCAGCGAATAGCGGATTTTCACGGGCTTCCCCCCGAAAACCGCTGTATTCGTCCACTTCTTTGTATTCGTAAGTGTTCAGAAACCACAGCACACCCATGGTGGTGACTAAAGCAACAAACAAACCGATCAAAATGGATTGGAGCCTCATACGCGCTCCTGTATGGCGTTAAACGTGCGCCAGCCTGCCCAAAGAGGGATGAGAGTATGCGTGTCGGGTGGGCGGTGTGCGTAAGCAATGGCTTGCCAGGCTTGAGTGGTCGCTTGTAACCATGCCAGCCGTTCGGTATTCAGGTGCGGCTGTGCCAAGCGTAAAATGTCGCCTTCGGTATGGCTGGCTTGCACATTGAGGTGATCATGGCGGGTGAGGCGCATTAACGCGCCGCGATATAGCAGGCTAAGTGCTTCACGGTGCTGCCCAGCTTCCCACAAGCGCTGGCTGGCAGCCGCAATATCATCGGGTAAGGATTCAGGGCGAATATCCATCCCAAATAGCACATCCGGGGGCGGTGCTGCTGGCACTTTGCGTTTCGGGGGTTTCAGCAAAGCCAGAATGCGTTTGCGGTACACAAATGCCATGACCAGCAAGACGATAACCGCGATCCATAGTGCCATTTTGGTGACGGTGGCAAACAGTATTTGCAGGGATTCGGCGATTTCGGTCGGGTCTTCTGCCGTTTCCTCCTCTGGGTTGCGCAATACCCATTGCTTTTGGGTACGCATTCCCACAAGTTCTTCGCGTTGCATCACTTCGTGGATTTGCGCAGCAGATTCTTGCGGGAGCAAGCGTTCCGGTGCGAGGTATTCACCTGTTGTGTTGGCGTTTGCCCAAGCCGTCTGTGGGGTCATGAGCGGCAAACTGATGAGCAATAAACCCGCCAGCAACAGGCTTAGGGGAGCACGTGCCAATTGGCTCAGGCGCGTTCCCAGATTGCGGAAAGCGAGTTCAATATCCCACGCCTCTAATTGCGTGCGCCGATTGAGGTACAAGCTGAAACTGGCAGCGACGTAGAACGGTTCAATGAGCAATATGGTCAGACCGTACAGCAGCAAATACAATAAGTTGCCCCAATATTGTGCATCAGGGTCTAAGGTTTCCGTGAACGCAGCCATGATGTAGTCCCACGAACCATCCGTTGGGTCGAGCAACAAAATCAGCACATACAGGCTGGCAAGTACCACATATTCGAGGTGCACACAGGCAAGCGTTACCCCGATAGCGTGCGAATGTGCCTGCAAGTGCAGCAGATCTTGCCGCTCGGCACGGGGTTTGCCGCGTAATTGTTCCAGTTGCCAGATGGGTAAATTAAAACCACGCGATAAGGACAAGCGCCGCCAGGTTAACGCACCCAATAATCCCGTTTGACGGGTGAGCGCGGGCAATGCGCTGAATATTGCTGCGCTAGATAAACGCTGGTTAAACATCTGATGGCTGAGGATGTGCAGCAACACCCGGTCATACAAGGGTTTGAACCACCACAAGACGATGGGAATGTAAGCCTTGTAAGCATCCGGTGTCAGCACCCACAAAATCAGGGCGAAACTTCCCAGCAACAATGCCCATGCCGGAAAAATCCAACGCGCATGGTGCTGCACCAGTGCAAAGCCCAGATCAACCGCTTCCCAAGGGGAGCGCAGGCGGATATTGGCAGTCAGCTCGTCAAGTTTCATCGGCTACTGCCTCACGCCCCAATAACACAAAATAAGCGATGACCAGCAACCACAAGGCAATGCCCGCCGCGTATTTGACCAGCACCGGGATCCAAGTTTGCGACGACCAAAAGGCTTCCACAAATGCCGCCATAATGAATAGCGTTGCTGCGCCGTAAACGATCAGAATCGCTTCTTGTGCATTGTCGCGTAATGCCAATGCCCGTGATTTGCGCCCCGGCATAATCAAAGCGGCTGCCAACTTAAACCCTGCCGCACCGGATAACACAATCGCGCTTAGCTCAAAGGCACTGTGTCCCGCGACAAACCCCCAGAAGGTTTCGATATAACCAATTTGCGTCAAATGTCCCGCTGCTGCGCCAATGTATAAGCCATTGAACAACAAGAAGAATATGCTGCCTAAGCCGTAGAGCAAGCCGCCCGCAAACACCTGAAAGCCAATGCCGGTATTGTTTTTAATGTAAAACCCGAACATGTACACATCGCTATCGGCTTCCCGTTCGCGCCCAAAGCGTGAATCCCGTTGCGGGTCATACATGTCTTCCATATTGGCGACGGTTGTACCATCCATCACCGAATACACCAGTTCGGGTTCAACTTGAATCGCAATCAACATGGCAAAAAAACTACCGAAAAACAGCATACCCGCCAGCAACATCGCTTGCCATTCACGCCGCACCAATTGCGGTAAATCTTGTAAATAGAATTGGATGAAACGATGAGCGAAATGCAGCCGTGAGGTATACAAACGGTGATGCCCGCGTGTCACCAAGTCGTTGAGTTGCGCAATCAATAAGGGGCTATACATACGCGATTGTGCCAGTGCTAAATGGTGGCACAGTTGGCGGTAGGCAGCGGGGAAATCCAGTGTGGGTTCCGAGATCGCATCACGCTTACGCTGCCGTTTCGGGATTTGCTGGTAATCCAGCCATGCACGCATTTGTTCCCACTGCGCTTGGTATTGGCTGATGAATTGTTCTTGCTTCATGTTCTGCCTCCACCGGTTAACCAGCGGGCAATGCCTTGCAAGTAGTGGGTTGGGTTGGGTTGTTGGGCGACCAGTGTGCCGGTCATTTGCGCGAGTTCATCCAAACGTGCTGGGGTGAGGGTATGGCTACGTTGGGCAAACAGCATAATGGCTTGTTGTTCGGGTAAGGTCAGCGTGACTTCGGGGCGTATTGCTTCCACATCCACTGTAGTGCTGTGTCCGTTTGGATGGGTTTTGTGCAGCACTACCGTATTGGCGGCTAAATCCCCAAGGCGTTGAAAGCGTTGGTTCAGCAACATACTGGCAAATCCAAACCCGTAAAGGAAGGGCAGAAAATCCACAACCCGCAATAAGTTGCGCACTAAGGAGGCAGAAAAGGTAATCGGGCTGGCATCGGCTTGGGCGACGTAAATATCGAGCATTTTTTTGCCGGGTGTTTGTCCCTGATGGCGCAATTCAAAATAGACGGGGTAAAACCATTCCAATAAAAACGCGAGGATGAGCGCGATGCCGATCCCCATTTTGCCGAAAACGGCAAGTGCGGCGAATAATAGCGTGCTGATTAAGCCACGTATCAATAGATCCAGTAACCATGCCAGCAAACGTGGGGCAGGCCCTGCGGGTGATAGTTGTAAGGCAATGCCTTCAGGCGTGTTGACCGTATAGGTGGTGTCTAATCTCATGTAAGCCACAGTTTATCCCAGTACCTCCCCTTATCTGGGGAGGGTGGGAGAGGTTTCTTCTTATAATTATTGTGCAGCCGGAGCCGGAGCCGGAGCCGGAG
>JBEUIR010000026.1:0-9385 GCA_040415395.1 Candidatus Thiothrix namsaraevi | reverse complement strand
GGGTTAACAGTCGTCGGCATCCACCCCGATGTAACACCCGCTGGTGGGTTATCAATAATCTTTTCACCCGGATTCAAGCCCGAAATAACCGCTACTTTGCCGCCGCCATTTTGTTCAGCGCCCAAGCGTACCATGCGCAGTTCCGAGGTGTTGTTGTCTTTCACCACTAAAACACTCGGTAAGCTGCTGCCTTTCATCAGGGCGGTGCGTGGAATGACGATCGTTTGGTTTGCGCCTTTTTTGTTTTCAGGCACATAAATTTCCGCATACATACCCGGTGCAGTGGTGATTTCCATCGGAATATCAAACTTCACCGTAACCGTGTGGCGGCTGGGGTCAGCGATCGGATAAATTTCGGAAACCCGCACGGAGGTGTCGGTACTGCCGTCAATCCGTGCCGGTAACAACATATCCTTACTCAAGTTGCCAACCAGACCGGAAGGCACGTCGGCTTGCAAACGTTTGTATTTGACGTAGCCGAATTTGACCAGCGGCTGGCCAGGCTGTACGGTATCGCCGACTTCTACCATCTTTTCGAGGATAATGCCTTCAAACGGGGCAAGAGCGCTGGCATCGCGTAAGGCAGAGTCGATTTCCTGCAACTGCGACATTGCTTGTTGGAGCTGCCCTTGTGCTTGTGAAACGGCGGACATGGCATTGGTTAAATCGCCCTGACGGATAGTGTCAGAGTCATAACCCCCCATGAAGGATTCCGCAAACGGGCGTACTGCCATGCGGTCAAACATGGAGGGCATCCCAAAACCGGGCATAGCGCCCACGTCCTTGCTGCGCGGGGAAGTCAGTTCACGGTAATATTGGGCTTGCGCGTTTTGTACGCCCGCTTGGGCAATGGAGATTTGCGCAATTACTGCGTTACGTTTTGCCGTGAGTTGGGCTTCATCAATCTTGAAGACAACACCGCCTTCGGTAAGATTAGTGCCCACCGCACCCGCCACGTATTTCACCACACCGGGAATCTGGGCGCTTAAGGTCACTTCTTTGTACGGAATAACGGTGCTACCCAAGACCGATTGCGAGCGAGCGCCTGTGGTTTCGACTTGGATGATTTCAGCGGCTTGTACGGCAAATGTGCTGGCAAACAAACCAGCGATTAACAATACCGACGCTTTTTTGCGTATAGTCATGTGATTCTTTATCCTCAAAGCGGGCAATTCAACAAATTATGGCATGTTAGCATGGTCTCGCGTTACTGTCGGTATTCAATGGATGCCAGCAAGCCGCGATTATCCAGCAATTGTAATGCATTTTCAGGCGTATCAATAAACGGATTTCGGATTCCCAGCCGGGAATAGACCCAATTATTGTAAGCCACTTCCCACGCACTGGGGCTATCTAGCTTTGCCCAGTGTACCAGAGTCGCAATGTGGCGATTATAAAGTTCGTCGATTTCGTATACCAGCAACATATACAAGAGTGCACGGGCAATGTCACCCCGGTTATGTGAGGGGATTACCCATTCGTGATCCGCATCGAAACCGGTGCTTGCGCTGAAACTATCCGGGTGCAAGGTCAGATTGTAGGGGCGCACAATCGTATCGCCATCCATATCGAAATTGAAGTTGGAGCGTTTAGCATTCAAGCCGCGTTCTGACGGGGCAAAATTGAAGGGGTTAACGCTTGCGCCGTTGCGTACATTGCGCGGTACACCTTTGTGTGCAAGGTAACGGTCTAAGAAGTCACGCGGGATAATGTGTTCAATACTGTGATGTTGTTTCTGATACAGTTCATTGATGGGAAGAGTGCCGTAGATCGACGTGACCCAACCGTATTCGTTGTCGAAGAAAAATGACCAGAAGTTTTTCCACTTATCTGTGCCGTCCCATTGTTTGAAATGTTCGCGTGATTGGAAGATGCCACCGGCGTATGCTACAAAATCTTGGCGTGTCAGAATGTCGGCAACGTGTTTAATGCTGTGTGCGGGGCGTTGGTGAATGCTATTCGCGTAGTCGGGCGGGGCGTCACAGGGGCGCAATTCCACGCAGACTTGCCCGTGATCTGACTGCAAACGTTCGGCAATCCCATCAGATTCCAAATGCTGATTCCAGACTTCGTAGTGCGCCACTTCCGCTTTGGCATCGGTATTTTTGGGGTTAAGCGCATTGGAAACGAGGATGTAATCGAGTACCCCACCCGTACCCCGATGAATCTTGGTGAAAGGGCGTACCCGTTGGCGCATATTCGGTGCAAGCCGGAACGTGTCAGCCAGACGGTAAGTGTATAACCACGGGGTAATGCCTTCCGGCCACTGCTCTGCTTCTATCCCGCCAATCGCGTAAATCCGATCCTGCATGGTCAGTGTGGCGAGTGGAATGGAGTTTTCACTGTCATTCATATCACCCAACACGACGATCGGGTGGGCGGCATCCTGTTCCAGCCAGCGCACAATATGGTGATAGAGCAGGGTGGCTTCCAAACTACGTTGCAGCAAAGAGGCAACCGTACCGCGTGATAAGCGTTGCAAGGTGTCTGCGATGCGGTGTTGCCATTCCACCTTATCTGCATACTTCATATCCAGCGAGGCAGGGCGTTTGGACTTAAGGTGCGATACGTAGACGGTCAGAATTCCAAAGTCGGGTACTTGCACATCCGCACAGATAGGGGCGCGACTGAACTTGAAATGGTCAGGAAGTGGTAATTCATCGCGCACCGCTGCGGCAATGTCGACCGGATGAACTGCCACAATCGGGAAACGCGAGGCTAAAGCCACCACGGACTTGTGGTACACCAAGGGGGAATCTTCACGCACCCCTGAAGTATCAACGTGAATAAAATGCGGATACCCCGCCGTCAGGCACAATTGCTGAAGTTCGGGAATGCTGAAAACTTCCTGAAAGCCCACGATGTCTGCATCCATTTGGTGCAGGCGGGCGCTAACCCAGTGTTGTTTCTGTTCCCACTCGGCAGCAGTAAAGGTGTTATGTTCCGTTTGCTCATGCCAGTAATACCCGTGCGCGGCAAACTGGTAGAGGTTAAAGGTGGCAAGTTTCATGCTTTTTGGTCTCCTTCTTGCAGTCACTATCCTCACACGTCTCAGGAGTGTATGCCAAGTGTTAGGGAATTGTTTATAATGCTTCCCACGCGCAGAGAAACAACCATCGAAAATTGGAGAGAGTGGATGTACCAACATATCAAAGTTCCCGCACAAGGCGAGAAAATCACGACCAACGCTGATTATTCCCTGAATGTGCCGAACAACCCGATTATTCCGTACATTGAGGGCGACGGTATTGGCGTTGACATCAGCCCGGTCATGATGAAAGTAGTCGATGCTGCTGTGGAAAAAGCTTACGGCGGTGAACGTAAAATTGCTTGGATGGAAGTGTATGCCGGTGAAAAAGCCACGCAGATTTACGGTGAAGACGTATGGTTGCCGGATGAAACCGTCGATGCCGTTAAGGAATTCGTGGTTTCTATCAAGGGGCCTTTGACTACGCCGGTCGGTGGTGGGATTCGTTCCCTGAATGTGAAATTACGTCAGGATTTGGATTTGTACCTGTGCCTGCGCCCCATTCGTTACTACGATGGTGTGCCAAGCCCGGTGAAAGAGCCGGAAAAAACCAATATGGTGATTTTCCGTGAAAACTCCGAAGACATTTACGCGGGGATTGAATGGGCAGCGGAATCCCCTGAAGCCAAAAAAGTCATTGAATTTTTGATGAAGGAAATGGGCGTAAACAAAATCCGTTTCCCGGAAACCTCTGGAATTGGTATTAAGCCAGTCTCTCGTGATGGTACGAAGCGTTTAGTACGTAAGGCCATTCAATACGCGATTGATAACGACCGTGACTCCGTGACCTTGGTGCACAAAGGTAACATTATGAAGTTTACCGAAGGTGCGTTCAAAAACTGGGGCTATGAACTCGCGAAAGAAGAGTTTGGTGCAGTGGAAGTGGACGGCGGTCCGTGGTGTTCCATGAAGAATCCGTTGAATGGCAAAGACATCACGATCAAAGACGTGATTGCGGATAATTTCCTGCAACAGATTTTGCTGCGCCCCGAAGATTATTCCGTGGTGGCAACCTTGAACCTGAATGGCGATTTCGTATCTGACGCATTAGCAGCTCAAGTGGGCGGGATTGGCATCGCCCCCGGTGCAAACTTGTCTGATACCATCGCAATGTTTGAAGCAACCCACGGTACGGCACCGAAGTTTGCGGGTTTGGATCAAGTTAACCCCAGTTCCATCGTATTATCAGCCGAAATGATGCTGCGCCACATGGGCTGGTTAGAAGCGGCTGATTTGATTAACAACGGCACGGCGGGGGCGATTTCCTCTAAGCGCGTGACCTTTGACTTTGCCCGTATGATTGATGGGGCAGAGGAAATTGCCTGCTCAGAATTCGGCGATAATGTAATCGCTCACATGTAAGGCATGGCACGTTAGCGTTACTGTGTGACAACGGGCGGCCTGAGTGTCGCCTGTTTTTTTATTGGGACACTTGTATTTCGGGAAGTTACACCAATCTATGCAAGGAATAGTGACAGCGAACGGTCAAACCGTTTATAACATTAGCATGACAACCCGTAAGCTTGGGGCAAGGTAAAGTAGAAATGGCGCAAAAACACAAAGAAGATCATGGTAACGGCCAGGATTCCGGTGTAGCGGTACAGGAATCCCGCCCAGAGGTAAAAGAACCACCCCGCTTTAAAGTTATACTATTAAATGATGATTTCACACCGATGGACTTTGTAGTCGAAGTACTGCAAACGTTCTTCGATATGGATCACGAGAATGCGACCCGCATCATGTTACACGTACATACCCGTGGCAAAGGTGTTTGTGGCGTCTATACTCGTGACATAGCGGAAACCAAAGTGGCTCAAGTCAGCCGGTTTGCGCGGGAACATCAACATCCTTTGCTGTGTACAATGGAAGAGGCATAAGTCTTATGTTGAGCGCTGAAGTAGAATACTCGATCAATACGCTGTACAGCGATGCCCGTAACCGCCGTTACGAGTTTGTCACCGTTGAGCATTTGCTATTGATTATGCTGGATAACCCCAGTGCTGCGGAGGCATTACGTGCCTGTTCCGTGGATATTCCACAGTTACGCCGCGAACTCGATATGTTCGTGGATGAAAACACCCCCTTAGTTCCTGAAAATGACCCGCACCGCGATGTGCAACCCACGTTAGGGTTTCAGCGTGTCATCCACCGGGCCATTTACAGCGCCCAAACTTCGCGCAAGGGTGAGGTGACGGGCGATGCTATTCTGGTGGCTATTTTTGGCGAGCCGGATTCCCACGCGGTGTATTTCCTGTCACGGCACCGTGTAACCCGTTTGGACATTATTAACTTTATCTCCCACGGCATCCGCAAGGATCACCAGCCGGAAGCGTCTCAGGGCAAGGGATCTGATGACGATACGCCACAGTCATCCGGCAACCCGTCTGAAACCGATGCTGAAACCAATGACAATGGTAAGCCCTTGGAAAAATACGCCAGCAATCTGAACGATATGGCGTTAGAAGGCAAAATCGACCCCTTGATTGGGCGTGATCTCGAAATCGAACGCACCATTCAAGTCTTGTGCCGCCGCCGCAAAAACAATCCTTTGCTGGTGGGGGAAGCAGGCGTTGGTAAAACCGCGATTGCCGAAGGCTTGGCAAAGCGTATTGTGGATGGAGAGGTGCCGGAAATTCTCGCCGATGCCGTGATTTATTCCTTGGATATGGGATCATTACTGGCAGGCACTAAATACCGGGGTGACTTTGAAAAGCGCCTGAAAGCCGTGCTGAAGCAAATCAAGAATGAACCACACGCGGTGTTGTTCATAGATGAGATTCACACCATTATCGGTGCTGGTGCGACCTCCGGCGGTACGATGGACGCTTCCAACCTCATCAAGCCGGTATTGTCGACGGGCGAACTCAAATGTATTGGTTCGACTACTTTTCAGGAATACCATACCATTTTTGAGAAAGACCGCGCTTTGGCGCGACGTTTCCAGAAGATCGACATCAACGAGCCGTCGGTAGAAGAGACCATTGAAATTCTCAAGGGGTTGAAATCGCGTTTCGAGGCACACCACAATGTGCGTTATACCCAGCCTGCGCTCAAAGCGGCAGCAGAATTGGCGGCTAAGTATATCAATGACCGGCATCTGCCCGACAAAGCCATTGATGTGATCGACGAAGCAGGCGCAAATCGTCAATTGCAACCGGCAGCTTCCCGCAAGAAAACCATCAATGTCACCGATATTGAAGATATTGTGGCAAAAATTGCACGGATTCCACCGAAGTCGGTATCTACATCCGATATGAATACCCTGCGTAATTTGGAACGTGACCTAAAAATGGTGATCTTCGGGCAAGACAAAGCGGTGGAGCAGTTGACCGCTGCGATCAAAATGGCGCGTTCTGGCTTGCGTGATGATACCAAACCGATTGGCTCGTTCATGTTTGCAGGGCCAACCGGGGTAGGTAAGACCGAAGTCTCTAAGCAGTTGGCTTTACGGTTGGGAATCGAGTTACTGCGCTTTGATATGTCCGAATACATGGAACGTCATACGGTTTCACGTTTGATTGGTGCGCCGCCGGGCTATGTCGGGTATGACGAAGGCGGTTTGCTCACGGATGCGATTAACAAACACCCGCACGCAGTATTGTTGCTGGATGAAATTGAAAAAGCCCACCCAGATATTTTCAATATCCTGCTGCAAGTGATGGATCACGGTACGCTGACGGATGCAAACGGGCGCAAGATCGACTTCCGCAATGTGATTCTGATCATGACCAGTAACGCGGGGGCGGAGAATATCAGCCGTAAATCGCTCGGTTTCACCGTGCAAGATCACACGTTGGATGCGACGGAAGCGGTTAATCGCACCTTCTCACCCGAATTCCGCAACCGTTTGGATGCAGTGATTCAATTTAACCCGCTGACGGCTGAAGTGGTGTCTTCGGTAGTGGATAAGTTCATTATCAAGCTGGAAGCGCAACTGGAGCCGAAAAAAGTGGTGCTGGTTGTCGACGAAGCAGCGCGTCATTGGTTAGCTGAGAAAGGTTATGACCGTTTGATGGGCGCACGTCCGATGGAACGGGTGATTCAGGAACACATCAAAAAACCACTGGCAGATGCCATTCTGTTTGGCGAACTCAGCCAGGGTGGTCGAGTGGAAGTATCGGCAGATGATGACGGGCTGGTAATTGAAATGCACGGTACAGAAGCTGTACCAGCCTAAGCATAATCGGGAAACTGACACACCAATGCGCCCTGCGGGGCGCATTTTTATTTGTTGCGGTAGCTAATGCGACCTTTGGTAAGGTCGTAAGGGGTGAGCTGTACGGTAACGCGGTCGCCGGTCAAAATACGGATGTAGTTTTTACGCATACGCCCGGAAATGTGGGCATTAACCACATGACCATTGTCTAGTTGAACGCGGAAAGTCGTATTCGGCAGGGTTTCCTGCACAATGCCTTCCATTTCAATGTAATCTTCTTTCGCCATAATCTCGCTAAATACTAAAGTATACTAAACGGCGTATTATCCTTGCCACACGCCAGATGACAAGTTCTTTTTTGGATTTCTCGATTTGACAGTTTTCATGGCAACATAATTTTATTAGGATAGAACGATTTTTCACGCGGGAGCAGTAAAACACATGACTATTGCGGGTATTTTTCCGGGGCAGGGTTCGCAGTCACTCGGTATGCTGACGGCCTTGAGCGCAGACTTTGCGGAAGTGTGTGACACTTTCCAGGAAGCTTCTGACGTGTTGGGGCGTGATTTGTGGCAATTGACTCAGGAAGGGCCTGAAGCCGCACTCAATAGCACTGAAAATACCCAGCCGTTAATGTTGGCTGCTGGTGTCGCCGTCTGGCGTGTTTGGCTGAAACAAGGGGGGTGTCAGCCAGTTGCCTTGGCCGGGCATAGTTTGGGTGAATATTCCGCGCTGGTAGCAGCGGGTGTATTGGGTTTTACGGATGCGGTGGCGTTAGTCGCAGAACGTGCCCGCCTGATGCAAGCGGCAGTGGCAGACGGCGAAGGGGCAATGGCGGCGGTTCTGGGTTTGGATGATGCGCAAATTGTCGCAGCTTGTGCGCAAGCAGCTCAAGGCGAAGTCGTCGAAGCGGTGAACTTCAACTCACCGGGACAGGTTGTGATTGCGGGGAATGCGGCTGCGATTGAGCGAGCTATTCAAGTGGCAACGGAAATGGGTGCGAAAAAAGCCATCAAATTGTCCGTGAGTGTGCCTTCGCATTGTGCACTGATGCTGCCTGCTGCAACGCAGTTAGCGACTCAATTAGCCGCTACCACGGTTAATGCAGCGCAAATTCCCGTGCTGCATAACGTCGATGCGCAAACCCGCACCACTGCGGATGAGATGCGCAGCGCTTTAGCACAACAACTCTATCGCCCGGTACGCTGGGTTGATACGATCCAAGCATTGCAATATACATATGGCGCGACGGCGGCGATTGAGTTTGGTCCCGGTAAGGTGTTGACGGGTCTGAATAAACGGATCGACCGTAAACTTGGTGCGGTATGCATCCTAGATAGCAAAACATTGGAAGAAGCATTAAAACTTTGTGAGGAGGCGGGAGCGTAATGGATTCACTCATCAGTTTACAGGGTGAAATCGCCCTAGTGACCGGCGCAAGCCGAGGTATCGGGCGTAGCATTGCAGAAATGTTAGGCAAAGCGGGCGCAACCGTCGTCGGTACCGCGACCAGTGAAAAAGGTGCTGAAGCCATTTCTGCCTATTTAGCCGCTGCGGGTATTGCGGGCAAAGGAATGGTATTGAATGTTGCCGACAAAGATTCCATCGAATCCGTCACTAAAGCGGTAACTGGGGAATTCGGTGGTATCAGTGTGCTGGTGAATAATGCTGGCATTACCCGCGATAACCTGTTGATGCGCATGAAAGACGAGGAATGGGATGACATTATTGCCACCAACCTGACATCGGTGTATCGCATGAGCAAGGCGTGTATGCGCGGCATGACCAAAGCCAAAAAAGGGCGCATTATCTCGATTTCATCCGTGGTGGGCGCGTCCGGGAATCCGGGGCAAACCAACTACGCCGCCGCCAAAGCCGGTTTGGTTGGGTTTTCCAAGTCACTGGCTCGCGAAATCGGTTCACGCAATATTACGGTGAATGTGGTTGCGCCGGGGTTCATTGATACGGATATGACCCGCGAATTGTCCGAAGAGCAGCGCAGTCATTTGCTGCAAAATATCCCACTAAGCCGCTTAGGGCAACCCAATGAAATTGCCGGAGCTGTGTTGTTTTTAGCGTCCTCTTTGGGTGCATACATCACAGGCGAGACAATTCATGTCAACGGTGGTATGTATATGGCTTAAACCTGCTGGTATGATGCACGGGTTTTAAATACAATAGTCTACCGCTACCAATACTTT
>JBEUIR010000025.1:7701-15044 GCA_040415395.1 Candidatus Thiothrix namsaraevi | reverse complement strand
TGCAGGCACGACATTCACCCCCGCCAACCTAAACAAGCCCACTGCACGCGACATATGCGACGCTGATGTTACGAGCAGCACTTTATCATCACCCACCATTTGCCGAATAATCAGCGCTTGGGTTTCGGTATCCGGCGACTCCTCATCCACCCGAATATCCGCCGGATTCACCCCCAGTGACACCGCCATTTCACGCATGGATTCCGCATCCGAACCAGAGCCAAACACGCGCCCGCCAGAAACCAGTAATCTCGCCCCCGGCAGTTGCCGATACAAACGAATCCCTTCCACCAAACGTCCTAACGATGCTTCACTCAACCGCGCATGGAGCGGAATTGCCGCATCAGAAAATGTACCGCCCCCCAGCACAGCGACCCATTTAGCATCCCCCACCACGGTAGTCACGGGTGGATATTCATGCTCCAACGCTTTCAAAGCAGGCGCAAATCCCCAACCATAGCTCACCGCCAGCAACAATACCGAACCCGCCGTGACCAAAACCTTGCCGGTTTTCTGCCGGTGCGTAAACCACAACAGCACCAAACCGATCAGCAACAACAACACACACAACGACAGCGGCATAATGGCGTTAGACACCAGTTTTTTGAACAGAAACATCCCAGAACTTCCTCACAATTTTGATAATTCAACGCTATACTTTGAAATATCTAAAGCCTAACTTTACATTTGCAAATATGTTTACCGAACGCCACCTCGCCCCCAAGCTCTTGACCGCCCTCAACAGCAGCCCGATTGTGTTCATCAGCGGCGCACGCCAAGCTGGAAAAAGCACCTTGGTACAAACGCTAGCAGCCAGCCACTTCCCAGCGGATTACGTCACTTTCGACAGCCCCACCGTCATGGCAGCCGCTGTCAGCAATCCCGATTTCTTCCTGAGCCGCGACCGCCCGCTGATTATCGACGAAGTGCAACTGGTTCCCGACATTTTCCGCGCCCTCAAAAAACGCATAGACGACTTACGCCTCAAAGACAAAGCCAACAGCAACGGACGCTACTTGCTGACCGGTTCAGCCAATATCATGGCATTGCCCAAACTCGCGGATGCACTGGTCGGGCGCATGGCGTTGCTACGCCTCTACCCCCTCTCCGCACTGGAACTGCACCAACAAAACGGCACATTCCTCACCAACCTATTCAGCAACCGCTTCCCCTATCAAACCCTCAACACCAGTATGAACGCCACACTGACCACCATCCGCGATGCGACATTCCCAGAACTCCCCGACAAAACCGATGCAGCACGCGAGTTGTGGTTTGACAGTTATATCAGCACCCTATTACAACGTGACGTGCGCCAAATTGCCGAGGTCGAAAAAATTACCCTGCTCCCCAGCCTATTGCGCCTAATGGCAGCACGCGCCGGTAATCTGGTGAATGACAGTGAAATCGCCCGCAGTGTCGGTCTCAATGCCATCACCGGCAAACGTTACCGCACCCTGTTGGAATTCATGTACCTCACCACCGACATTCCGCCCTGGTTTCGCAATATTGAAAAGCGTCTGGTCAAAGCGCCCAAAGCCTACTTGTTGGACACCAACTTGCTCTGCCACACCCTCGGCTACCGCCTACAAGACCTACCCTTACACAACCCCACCCTATTCGGGCATGTCTTGGAAAACTTTGTCGCCAGCGAACTCATTAAGCAATTGTCGTTCAGTAATACCCGCGCCAACCTGTTTCACTTCCGCACCAGCGACGGCAAAGAGGTCGATTTCGTCTTAGAACAACCCAACGGACAATTAGCAGGTATTGAAGTCAAAGCCGCCGGACAAGTTCAAAGCAGCGATTTCAAAGGGTTGCAAGAACTGCAACAACAAGTAGGCACTGATTTTCTCTGTGGCGTGGTACTGTACCAAGGCACAGAGACTGTCCCGTTTGCTGAAAAGTTGTGGGCAGTGCCATTACCCGCACTCTGGCATTAATTCTGCCCCGGCCCGATGTGCTGCAACTCACGCAAGCCCGCCCCCGCCAGCACAAACGCCTGCCCAAACCCCATCACAAAGCGCCCGGATTGCGGAACCAGCCGGAACATCACGAAATCCCCCAAGCCGCGCAGCAAGCCCACCACATTGCCAAAACGTGCCTCCATCGCATCCAATAGCGGCGCATATTCCGCCGCTTCCCGCGCCACGACTGCTGCCGCACAACGATAAGTCACACGAGTACGTGCAAAAATTTGCCGCGCCGCTTGCTCATCCTCAATCAGTAACACGGAAAGTTGCGGGTGTTGTAGAATTTCCTGCGTATGCCTGGATAGCCGACTCACGAAAATATAGAAATTACCCGCGTCGTCCTGCACGAATGGCGCATAACTGATCGAAGGCTCACCCACGGCATCCAAGGTCGCCAGTTGCAGGGTTTTTGCACGTTCCAGTAGTTGCCCCAGTGTCTCTTCAGGGTTCTTGCTCATGACATTTCTCCTCAAATAAGCTCATTATGCAATTCGTCGGTTCACTTTGCGGGATGCGTGCTGGCGGGAGCATCATTTAGTTGCAACTTTTTTCCATTTCAAACCTCTACATAAGCATAACAATACATCACTTAGGAGCTGAACCATGCTTAAGGCACTTTTTTCTTCATTCACAGGGCAACTCGTTGGCGTGCTGATGCTGTTGAGCATCATGTCTGCTTGTAGCTTTGACGCCAAAGAACCTGCGCCCACTATCACGTTGGCGAATACTAGCTGGACATTGAAAACCTTGGATGGCAAAGCCGTCACCACTGACCGATTACCCACGATTCAGTTTGATGACACACGCATGAATGGCTATTCCGGTTGCAACCAGTTTTTCGGGAATTACACCAGCAGCAGCGACGGCATTTTCACCACCAGTGCGGTAGGCGCAACCAAAATGGCTTGCCTCGATGACAAAAATGCGTTGGAGCAACAGTTTTTCACCCAATTGGAAAAAGCAAACAAATATGCCGTCACCCGTGAGCAACTGCATCTCTTGGACAATGGGCGCAATATCTTGATGGTTTTTAATGCAGAAAAACCCGCACCCGGCAAGATAAAATAAAACTTTTACCGTTTATCATAAAAATAAAATAGGCTGGCATCCGCACACTAGATGACCAGCCCTAGCTTTCCTAGACTGATGCCAACATTTACATAATAACGGTTTCAGTCATGCCTAAGATTCTGTCACTACGCACCTTGCTGCACTACGCCACGCTACTCTGTGCGCTTACACACTTACCAGCCAATGCAGGCAACCTTGATCCGCTTAGCCCCGCTGAAATAGCACGCGCTACCCAACAAGCCAATGTTGCCGCCCCGTTCCCAACTACCCGCAGCGCCACAAGCAATAGCACCACACCTGTGCTGGAATTGCTGCTGGTCGAACGTCACCCCAATGCCAAAGGTCAAACCGCCCGCCGGGCAGATGTGTACACCTATGACTACAGCACCAATGAAACCATTATTGACGTGATTGACCTCGACACCAATCGCGTGATTTCCCGCAAACGTGAAAAAAACTTGCAACTGCCGCTGACTGCCAACGAGTTGCAACGTGCTTCCGACCTCATCCTTGCCGACGATGAGCAACGCAGCCTATTGGATGCCGAATTCAAACGCATCACCGGGCAAACCCTCAATAACCCCGCACAGCAATTACAGGTCAAAGCCTTCGTCTTCCACGCCTCCAGTCTGCCGGAACAGCTTAACGCAGCGTCCCAACAATGCGGCTTGCACCGGTGCGCCCAAGTGCTGCTCTACACCGCCGATTCCGTGGTGTTTGAAGTCAGCCCCATCGTCAACTTGTCCGCAGGCGTGATTACGCAAACCATCGGCTTTTAAGGGAACTCCACCATGCAATACCGCACTCCCCTGCTGACACTCAGTCTGCTAATCGTATGGCAAAACCCCGTGTTTGCCGCCCCCGGCAACACCTGCACCGGGCAAGCACTCAGCAAAACCTTTGCCTCTGGCGCAAGCTGGAATCTCTGCTGGGAACCCCGCCAAGCCGAAGGCATTGTCTTGTCGCAAGTCACCTACAAAGCCCCCAACCATGCCGCACGGCGTGTACTGGGCGAAGCCGCGCTTTCCCAAGTGGAAACCGCGCTGGATGACGGCTCAGTAGCCCCCTTATTCCTGACTACCGAAGCCGGTTTCGGTGGCAATAATCTGCAAACCCTGAATGCCGCCGCCTGCACCAATGGCACATTACATGCCACCAGCGGGCGGAATGTCTTGTGTGCCACCACCCGCGCCCAGGGCTATTCCTACAAATACACCACCCAACGCCAAGGGCAACTGTGGGAACTGAGCAGTCACTCGCAAATCGGCTCGCGCAATTACGCAGTACGCTGGCGCTTTTACGAAAATGGCACGATTGAACCCAGCCTCGGCTTAAGCGGTGAATTACCCGTCGTTGATGCCAGCGCGACCCAATACGGCTGGCCTGCCATGCAAAGCGGCAAAGTCGCCACGGGTTTCACCGATCACGCCCTCTGGCGCTTGGATTTCGACCTCGACACCTCCCATGCGAATGATGTGGTGGAAGAAATCATCAGCACCCCCAGTGCCGATCGCTTACGCAAAACCAAAACCATCACCCGACTCAACACCGAAACCGGGCGCAACTTTGACCCCGAAACTAAACGTTTTTGGCGCATCCGTGATGGCATTCTCAGCAATGGCAGTGTCGGGCAAATCTCCTACGAACTAATCCCCAACCGTTACGACCACAGCCGCGCCAATAGCAGCAATACCCCTTGGCTAGCGAATGACGTATTTTTCACCCGTTATAACGCCTGTGAAAAACACGCTGCCAATAACCCCACCAGCAATTGCACCGCCAATGTCAGCCAGTTTGTTAACGCTGAAAGCCTCAATCAGCAAGACATCGTGGTGTGGTACAAACAAAGTTACCACCACCTCCCACGTAGCGAAGACAGCAATCGCATCGGTACTGTGTGGAGCAGTTTCCAACTGTTACCGCGTGACTGGCACTCCACCAACCCCTTCTGATAGTGAGAACGATAACAATGAAATCATCAGTTTATGCCTATGCCGCCACTGCCCTGCTGGCACTCGGCAACTGTTTACCTAATAGCGTGCAAGCAGCCGAATTTTGCGCCGATCAGTATTACGTTGAAGCCACCCTGCCCAATCAATCACGTTGGGATATGTGCTGGGAACACCGTAACCGCGAAGGCATTGTATTGCACAATATCCATTACACGCCCAAAAACGGCACGCGCCGCATGGTGCTGTATCAAGCAGCCGTGGCGCAAATTCACGTTCCCTACGACGACAATGGCGCACGCTATCATGACGTATCTGACTATGGCTTAGGCGGTAATTACATGTCCGCGTTGACGGCACAAGAATGCGTCGGTGGGCAATTGCTCAGCTATTCCGGCAAAAATGTGCTGTGCCAGCAAGTCACGCCCCGCGATGATGCTTACAGCGTCGACAACGACCGCTTGCAAGGCGATGCCCTGAGCCTGTTCAGCGTTGCCGCCATCGGGGCGTATAACTACATCCCCCAATGGCGCTTTCTGGATGATGGCGCTATCGAACCCAGTATCGGTGCAACCGGTGCGCTACAACGCTTTGGCGCAGCCAACATTGCCGAACACGGCTGGCTCTTGGAAAGCAATAAAGTCGGGATTGCGCACTTACACAATTTCTTCTGGAAACTGGACTTCGACCTCGGTGGCACCGGCAATGATGATGCAGTGGAAGAAATCAACTACACCCAAAACGCCGGGAAACTAACCCGCGCCAACACCCCCTTCACCAGCGAAGCCGCCCGTTCCGTCAACCCTGCCACCTTACGCAGTTGGCGTGTCATGGATGGCAGCCTGAAAAACAGCAAAGGCTTAGCGCTTTCCTACGAAATCCAGCTCCCCGAATCGGTGCAACGTGACGTTGGCCCCAGTACCGAACCGTTCACCCACAACGATTTCTACGTCACCAAGCAAAAAAGCTGTGAATTATTCGCCTCCCACAACCCCACTACCAATGGCTGCGCAGAAAACCTAAGCGCGTTTGTGAATAATGAGAGCCTCGGCGGACAAGACATTGTGGTGTGGCCTTCCACCACCTTCTACCACATGCCCCGTGCTGAAGACGCACCGCGTATGGATACCCACTGGAGCCACATCCGCGTCATTCCGCGTGACTGGCATGACAAAAACCCCTTGAGCACTAGCGCCGAAACCACGGCTGATACCACACCGCCACCGCCGCCGCCTGCAAATGGCACCGTGTCGAATAATGCCAATGGCATCAGCGTCAACGGCAACCTCAACGACTGGGCAAGCCTGACCTCGTTTGGCAGGGATCCCGATGACGTAAGCGGTACTAACAACAAGCTCAACTGGCTGGAAGCGTGGGCAGCTAACGACGCGGAGCGCGTCTACCTTGCCTATCAAACCAAAGGTAACATCGACACCAGCGGTTTCTGGGGTTATCAGGCGTATGTGGATACCGACGCCAGCACCACCAGCGGCTATCGCACCGGTGCACTGGGCGCAGACTATTTGCTGGAAGGCGCAAACCTGTGGCGTTATACCGGTAATGGCACAAGCTGGAGTTGGGCATACCAAGGCCGTATGACATCACAAACCAGTGGCACTGCCGCAGAATTCAGCTTCCCGCGTAGCTGGTTGGGCAATAGCAGCGAATTCCGCTTACTCTTCTGGGGTAATAATGCTGCGTTTGGTGGGGATGCAAAAGACGTTTACCCCGATGGCGCGTTCAACACCGCCAGCACCACGCGCTATTTCACCTATAAAATGTACACACCCACCAGCACAGGTACAGCAACCAGCATTAGCAATCCTGCCGCCAATCTCAGCATCAATGGCAATCTGAGTGACTGGAACAGCCTGACCTCTTTCGGGATCGACCCAATAGACGTAGCCGGTGCCAATAATCCACTCGACTGGCAAGAAGGCTGGCTGGCGCACGACAGCAGCAACGTCTACCTTGCTTACCGCACCTTCAATGCGGTGGATACCAGCAAGTTATGGGCATACCAAGTCTATTTCGACACGGATAGCAATAGCACCACCGGCTACGGCAATGGCGCAGTAGGAGCCGAATACATGCTGGAAGGGCGCACGCTCTGGCGCTATACCGGCGACGGCGACAGTTGGAGCTGGGTACCGCAAGGCAGCACCACCAATGCCTTCAGCGGACAAACGGCGGAATTCAGTTTCCCGCGTAGCTGGCTGGGCAACACCACCCACTTACGCCTGATGTTCCGGGGCAACAATGCTGTCTTTGGTGGCACGACTGAAGACGTTTATCCGAATGCTTCGGCAAACCCACGCTATTTCGCGTATCGTTTCCAGTAATACTTCGG
>JBEUIR010000025.1:0-7601 GCA_040415395.1 Candidatus Thiothrix namsaraevi | reverse complement strand
ATACTTCGGACAACTTGAGCACACAACCATGCTAACAAAACTGCTCACCCTGACACTCAGCCTGCTCTTGGCAGGCTGCCAGGACAGCACCGCGCATACTGCTTGGCAACTCAAACAAGCCAGCAGCAAAGCGCTGTACCAAGCCACCCTGACCTGTGCCGCGCCCCCCAGCGTTGGTACATTTCAGGAATGCCGCTTGCAAGTGGACAGCCCGCAAGCCCTGCCCGCCGACCTCATCATTGCCGTGGATGGTGGAATGCCTTCCCACGGACATGGCTTACCCACCGCCCCGCAAGCCGTACCAACGGGCAAACCCGGTGAATTCCGCATCGACGGCTTGAAATACAGTATGCCGGGGGAATGGGTGCTAGGTTTCTTACTGCATTCGGATACGACGCCCGCTGCACAAGACAAAATCGTGTTTTGGTTGACGTTATGAAATACCTTGCCTGCTTACTATTGCTGACAGCGTTGCTAGGCATGAGCGGTAGCCACAACACCAACCGGCAATGGACGGCAGCAGAACTCGCCAAGCTGCAATCCCTCACGTTGGCAAACTTACCTCCGGTAACTGACCCCAGCAACCGCTTTGCACAACACCCGCAAGCACTGGCGCTGGGGCGTGACTTGTTTTTCGACCGCCGCTTGAGCCGCAATGGCAAGATCGCCTGCGCCACCTGTCACCAACCGGATAAAGCTTTCAGCGATGGCAAACCGGTAGCCGTCGCCTTGGCAACCGGCACACGCAACACGCCCTCGTTAATCGGTGTTGCCCATCAAGACTGGTTTTTCTGGGACGGGCGCAAAGACAGCCTCTGGTCACAAGCCTTAGAACCGCTGGAAAACCCCGCCGAACACGGCTTAACCCGCACCGAATTAGTGCATTTTCTGCTCGCCGACGCGCACTACCAGCCCCAATACCAAGCCTTACTGGGAAATATTGCAACAGCGGATACGCTGCAACAGCCGCCTACAGCCGCCTCACCCCACGGTAATTTGGCACAATTACAAGCATGGAAACAGATGCCACAGGCTCAACGGGAACAGATTGACGCCGTATTCGCTGCCACGGGCAAATTCCTCGCCACTTATGTCAGCAGCCTCAACCTTGCCCCGAATAAGCTGGACACCCTCACCCAGCACCCCGCCGCACTCACCCCTAGCGAAAATGCCGGAGCGAAACTGTTTGTCGGCAAAGCGCAATGCATCCTCTGCCATTCCGGTGCCTTGCTCAGCAATCAAACCTTCCAAAATATCGGCACGGGTATTCCCGGCAAGGACAGCGGACGTGCCGCCGTGCTGGATACGCTGCGCACCGACCGCTTCAATTGCCAAGGCAAACACAGCGACGCACCAGCGGAAACCTGTACCGAACTGCAATTCCTGACCCGCAGCCGCCATGCTGTCAGTGGCGCATTTAAAGTACCGGGCTTGCGCAATGTGGCACAGACTGCGCCTTATTTTCATGACGGACGGTTCGCCACTTTAGAACAAGTCATCGACTACTACACGCAAGCCGCGCAACCCAACACGAAAGACGGCAACGACCTCCCCCTCATTCAGCTCGACGCTACCGAAATACAACAACTGGTTGCATTTCTTAACGTGTTATAGTCATACGCCAAAACGCCCGCATAAGCGGGCGTTTTATTGTCAGCGAAGCAGCATACATTTCAACCTTCAGCCATCAATGCCTGATACTTTAACTGCAACTGTTCTTTGGATTCCTTGTGATCAGGGTCAAGCGGAATGCAATCCACCGGACACACAGACACACACTGCGGCTCATCGTAATGCCCGACGCATTCGGTGCAACGTTTCGGGTCAATCACATAAATTTCATCACCGGCGGAAATGGCGTTATTCGGACACTCCGGCTCGCAAACATCGCAGTTAATGCATTCGTCAGTAATCATCAATGCCATAAAATTTTTCCTCTCGAATAGCTGTGTGGGGCGATTCTATCAATCTACCCTGAAAGATAACATTAACTTCCCTCAAAATAACAATACTCAGACTTTTTCTAGTTCAACCCACGCTCACTGCGAATTTGTACTATTTTGTGCTTCAGCTCTTCCAGCACATGCGGTGCCACAAAGCGCGACACATCGCCATTCAAGATTGCCACTTCCTTCACCAAGGTCGACGAAATGAAAGAGAAACTTTCACCTGGCATTAAAAACACCGACTCCACATCCGGCGCAAGGCTGCGGTTCATGCTGGCTAACTGGAATTCAAACTCGAAATCGGAAACCGCCCGCATCCCCCGGATCAAGACCCGTGCATTCTGTTCACGCGCAAAATCGACCAGCAACCCCTCAAAGCCTCTCACTGTTACCTGCGTATCCAGATGTTGCTCGACCAATTCGTGCTGAATCATGGCAACGCGCTCTTCTAAGGAAAATAGCGGTTTCTTTTTAGGGTTGGATGCCACCCCCACCACCACCCGCGCACACAACTTACTGGCACGCTTGATCAAATCAAGATGCCCTTTGGTGATCGGGTCAAACGTCCCCGGATAGACAGCGATAATTTCCATATATTAAGCACCACGTTGAGGTAGAAGTTGCATCAATAAGAACAAAATACTCGCGGATACCACAATACTAGGGCCAGTCGGGGTATCCAATTGCAAGGAAAGCCCCATGCCAGCCAGTAATGCACACACCCCGACCACCACAGCAAACAGTGCCATTTGTTCCGGGGTACGCGCCAAACGCCGCGCCGTTGCCGCCGGAATAATCAGCAAAGCCGTCAACAGCAACACGCCCACGACTTTCATCGCCACCGCCACCATTAACGCAATCAACAGCATGTAAGCCGCACTGATCCGCCAAACTTTCACGCCCTCCACTTGCGCCAATTCGGCGTGGACACTCAGGGACAACAACGGTCGCCAAATCCACACCATGACGCCGACGACCACTAACGCCAAACTCCAAGTCAATACAATATCCGAGTGCGTTACTGCGAGAATATCACCAAACAGATACGCCATGAGATCAACCCTGACATTTGGCAGGAATGTCAACGCCACCGTCCCCAACGCCAAGGCACTGTGCCCAATAATACTCAGCAAGGTATCACTGCCTAAGGCGGGATTGTGTTGCACATACAACATCAGCAACGCCACGACCACACACACTGCAATCACCCACAGATTCAAGCTCATGCCCGTCACCAAGCCCAACGCCACACCCAACAGCGCCGAATGCGACAGCGTATCGCCAAAATACGCCATGCGCCGCCACAACAGAAACACGCCCAGCAAACCGCTCATCAACACCACCGCCAAGCCTGCGAGCAACGCCCGTATGATAAAATCATCCATGTTTAGCTTCCTGCTTGTCGGCTGGCAATGGCACAATGCACCCGTGCATATCGTGCTGATGGTCATGATGATGGGTATAAACCGCCAAACCCGCCGGGCGCAAATCCCCAAACAGACGCAAATATTCGGGGTGGCGCGACACCGCTTCCGGCTGCCCCGAACAGCAAATATGCTGATTCAAGCACAACACCTGATCGGTTGCCGCCATCACCAGATGCAAATCGTGCGACACCATCAGTACCCCGTACCCGTGTACCAGTTTCAAGCGGTTGATAAGCTGGTACAAATCACTCAACCCAGTCACATCGACCCCTTGCCCCGGCTCATCCAACACCAGCAATTGCGGTTTATTCAGCAATGCCCGCGCCAGCAACACCCGCTGCAATTCCCCACCGGAAAGCGATTGCACCGCCTGCGGCAGCAAATCCTCAACCCCAACCTCCACCGCACTGTCGCGCACCGCAGCGGCATTATGCCGGGGCAAATTCAAACCAATAAAACGCGCCACCGTCAGCGGTAACAAACGATCAAGGTGGAATTTTTGCGGCACATACCCCACGCGCAAACCCGGCATTCGCCACACCGTGCCACGCTCAGGTGCTTGCAAACCCAGCAAGATTTTCAGCACGGTGGATTTACCCGCACCATTGGGACCAATTAAGGTCAACACACTTTCCGAGTACACTTCGAGGCTAACATCGTGCAAAATCACCCGTTCCCCGAAGTTCAAGCCGATGTGCGATAACTTTGCTAATACAGTTTGTGTGGTGGACATGCCTGCCAACATAATTAAAGAGTGAAAAAATGCTGCGTATTCTAACGATTTTGCTGCTGTTATGCTTACCCGTTTTGCAGTCATGCCAAGTGGAACCACCCGCCAAACCCGTAATTGTCAGCACCATCAAACCCATTCACGCGCTGGTGTACGCGATTGCTGGCGGCGAAAATAGCCCATTGGAAATCCGTCAACTGTTGCCCGATGGCGCATCCCCACACCATTACGCCCTCAAACCGTCGGACATGCGCACGCTAGAAACGGCTCGCGTGGTATTCCGCATCGGCAGTGGGCTGGAAACATTTCTCGACAAACCGTTAGCGACCGCCATCCCCACCAGAGCGGTGATTACCCTTGCGGACACACCGGGCATTCAAGCACTTGGCTCGCGCCATCAACACGGCGATGACCACGCGGGACACGCCGCCAACAGCGCCGATCTGCACTTATGGTTAAACCCGGTGAATGCGATTGCCATGAGCCGGGAAATTGCCCGCGCCCTGAGTGTCGCCGATAGCGCCCACCAAGCCGACTATCTCGCCAATGCCCAGCAACTGATTGCGCAAATTGAAGCCACTGATGCGCGTATCCGCCAACAACTTGCCCCGTTAAGCCAACAACCTTACCTGAGCTTTCACGATGCTTGGCAACACTTCGACACCCATTACGGCTTGAATTTTGCGGGTGCGGTGACGCTGGATATTTCCCGCTTGCCGGGTGCACGCCATGTACGGGATATTCGCAAGATTATTGAGGAAAAACGGGCAGTCTGCTTGTTTCAAGAACCGCAGTTTTCACCTGCTATGGTCAAAACCTTGGTGGAAGGCAGCAACATTCGCCTTGGCGAACTCGACCCCTTGGGAATGGAATTAACGCTGGATAAGGACACTTACCCGACGTTACTGCAAACCGCAGCGGATAGTTTTCAGCAATGCCTCGGCGGAAAAGCCGCTCAGTAAATCCCCAAATCCATCAAGTGGTTAGATTCGCGGCGACTTTCGCGCAATGCACCACCAATGTATTCGTAACGCTGTGCTGTATGATGCCCATACGTTTGCTGTTGTTGGTAAACGCTGACACGGAAGGCACAACCACCGCGTAACATCACAATATTCGCGTCATTCATCTTGAGTTGCGCATTGGCTCCACGCACTGTGTGTACTATGTCATCCACAAACACGATGTCACCGCGTTTGAGAATACGTGACTCGCCGCCGCTATTACGTGCCGTCACCTTACCACGCTTCGACAACACAACACCGGCTTCGTGGTGTTCTGTGGTGCTATTGGGTGCTGGCATAAACTACTCCGTCTACTGTTAGTTGAATGGATTCACGGCTGTTGCATCTCTTAAGAATAGCCCAGCCTGCGTGCCAAACAGGTTTTTTCTGGCATAAAAAAGCTAAAGTGCAAAAAAAATCCGCCAGACGGTAGTGGCGGATTTCCTGAGGAAATTAATCAGGCGCTGCTGAGACACATAATATAGCAGTTACGGCAACACCTGTTCCCCACGCAATAAATCATCCAAGGTTTCACGCTGGCGCACGACGTGTACCGTATCACCATCCACCATCACTTCCACCGCACGCGGACGGGTATTGTAATTGGACGACATGGTGAAACCATACGCACCCGATGAACGCACCGCCAGAAAATCACCCGGCTGAATAGTTAGATCGCGCTCTTTGCCTAAAAAGTCGCTGGTTTCACACACCGGACCTACGATGTCGTAAGTCGCGGTTTCGCCCGCTAAGCGCGGCACGACAGGGATAATTTCCTGCCAAGCGCTGTATAAGGCAGGGCGAATCAAATCGTTCATTGCCGCATCCACAATGGCAAAATTTTTGTATTCCGACATTTTCAGGAATTCGACTTCTGTGACCAAAATGCCTGCATTCGCGGCAATCGCCCTGCCCGGTTCGACGAAAATCTCATACTGACGCAAGCGTTCGTCGGTGAACAATTGCGCCATGTAATCAGCGGGCGAAGGCGCTGCCTGCCCTTCTTGATAACGCACGCCCAAACCGCCGCCAATATCGAGATGATGAATCTTGATCCCTTGCGCTTGCAAACGTTCCGCCAAAGCCAGCAGGCGTTGCAGCGCATCCATGAACGGCGTGAGCGTCAGCAATTGCGAACCGATGTGGCAGTCGATGCCGACCACCTTCAGGTGAGGCATGGCGGCAGCTTGCAAATACACCGCTTCGGCACGACCAATTTCAATGCCGAATTTGTTTTCTTTCAAGCCGGTGGAAATGTAGGGATGGGTTTGCGCATCCACATCGGGGTTAACGCGCAAGGAGATGGAGGCCACTTTGCCCATTTCACCCGCCACCGCATTAATGCGGTCGAGTTCGGCTTCGGATTCGATATTGAAGCAACGGATGCCGACTTCCAACGCCCGGCGAATTTCAGCGGCTTTTTTGCCAAGACCGGAAAACACCACTTTGCTGGGGTCGCCGCCTGCGCGTAAGACCCGCTCCAATTCGCCGCCGGATACGATGTCAAAACCTGAGCCTAAGCGAGCAAACAGGTTGAGGATAGCGAGGTTGGAATTGGCTTTGACCGCGTAACACACAAGGTGTGGCTGTGCACCGAAAGCATCGTTGAAGGCGTGCCAATGGCGTTCCAACGTAGCGCGGGAATAGACGTAGCACGGTGTGCCGTGGGCGCGGGCAATGTCAGCGACGGCGACGTTTTCGGCGTGGAGTTGCCCGTTGCGGTATTCAAAATGATCCATGATTTATTTAGCCTGTTCCTGTTTTGGTTGCGCCTTATCCGGCAAGGTTAACGGGCCTTTGTTGCCACAGCCTGCCAGCAAAGCCAGTACGATAGCGAATCCTAGGTATTTTTGCATCATGGTTACAGTCCTGTTTGCTGTGAATTAAACGCAGGATAACGGCTGGCAGCGGGGGATGGCAAAGGGAGAATAGAAAATGCACCATTGAATGCCCCCCCCATGCCAACCAACAAAATTGACAATCTTTGCCAATCATTAGAGAATCCCAGAAAATAGCCTTGTTGAGGATAACCGTATGGCAACCATGAATATCTCCTTACCGGATAGTCTCAGACTCTTCGTGCAAGAACGCGCTACCCGGTCTGATTTCAGTAATCCCAGCGATTACATCCGCTCCCTGATCCGTGCTGACAAACTGCGTTATCTGGAGGAACAATTGGAAGCGGCACTGTTGAAGGGTTTGCAATCAGGCGCAACCAAGCCTGTCGACGAAGCTTTCTGGCAACGCCTTGAGAGCAAAGCCAACGGTGAACAGCAACCATGCTGAACTTGGCGATACGCCCACAGGCAGAACTCGACATTGATGAAATTGTCACCTATTTACTGGAAACAAATCCTCAAGCTGCCACCAAATTTTTGGCGGAGTTACGTCAAACGTTTACATTGCTTTCAGACAATCCACTTATAGGTGTCAAACGCCAGTATCGTCTGCCTGCACTTGAAGGTATTCGCCTGTTTCCATTGAAAAAATCCTC
>JBEUIR010000024.1:4874-15061 GCA_040415395.1 Candidatus Thiothrix namsaraevi | reverse complement strand
TTCATTAATAAATTTATTTGATTTGCAAATCAATAAAAGCGCGTATCCCTATCAGGGTACACGCTAGAATCCGGCGCATAAAATATAGTATGCTGCTTGCCACTTCAGGAATGCACCACCACCCAATTCGTACACCTTGGGCTAAATAACGGTGCATCTCGCAGGATTCCAAAATGTCTTTGACGGAGGAGCCTCAATGACGGATGTCGTTGCAACCAACCAGACCATTATCGTCGTCGGCGGCGGTATCAGTGGCATGACCACTGCACTCGAAGCAGCCGAAACGGGTAAGCAGGTCATTTTGCTAGAAAAACGCCCCTACTTAGGGGGACGTGTTTCCCAGCTTTACAAATACTTCCCTAAAATGTGTCACCCGACCTGCGGTCAAGAAATCAATCAACGCCGCATTAAGATGAACAAAAATCTCACGGTGATTACGCAGGCGGAAGTCTCTAACATCAGTGGTGAAAAGGGCAATTACACGGTTTCCGTGACCATTACCCCGCGTTACGTCAACAGCAATTGTACCGCTTGCGGTGACTGCGCCAAGGCTGCCACGACTGAATTTGACGACGAATTCAACTACAACATGGGCAAGCGCAAGAGCGTTTACCTGCCCAATGCGATGGCATTCCCGCAGCACTACGTGATTGACCAGCGCATCATTGGCACTGCCGAAGCCGACGCTGCCAAAGCAGCCTGCAAATACGGCGCCATCGAGCTGGATCAGCAAGTCGAAACCCTCGACCTGAAAGCCGGTGCGGTGGTATTTGCGACAGGTTGGAAGCCTTACGACGCAAACAAGATTCAGCCTTACGGTTACGACCGTTTTGCCAACGTCATTACCAACGTCGAATTTGAACGCTTGATGGATCCACACGGTCCCACTGGCGGCAAGTTGCTGCGCCCTTCCGACGGTAAAGAAGCGAAAAACATCGCTTTCATTCAGTGCGCGGGTTCGCGGGATAAAAACCATCTGGCGCATTGCTCTCGCATTTGCTGCATGGCTTCCCTCAAGCAAACCAACTACGTGCAAGAAAAGTTTGGTGACGACGGCAAATCCACGATTTACTACATCGACATGCGGGCGATTGACCGTTTTGACGATTTCTACCAAAACGTGCAGAACAACCCCAACGTCAGCTTCATCAAATCCAAAGTCGCCAAGATTGAGGAAGACAAAGCCAGCGGCAATCCCGTGCTGCACGGGGTGGATACCGAAGGTTACAAGCGTTACGCCAACCAACACGATCTGGTGGTATTGGCAACGGGCATGGAACCCAGTGTGGATTTCAAAAGTTTCCCGATCAAGATTCTGGTCAACGATGAAGGCTTCATCGAACATGACGACAGCAACGGTGGCATTTTCGCCGCTGGGGTTGCCTCTGACGCGCTGGACGTAAACCGCGCAGTGCAACACGCCACGGCTGCGGCCTTGCGTGCGGTGCAAGTCGTCAATCAGGTAGCAGGAGCATAAGATGAAAATTGGTGGTTATCTGTGTACGGGTTGCGGCATTGGCGACCGTCTTGACACTAAATCCCTCGAATCAGTCGCGGTGCGCGAAGGTCGGATCGGCTTCTGCAAGACCCACGACTTCCTGTGCAGTCAGGCAGGCGTGGACATGATCAAAGCCGACATGGCTCTGGATGGCGACGACAAAGTAACCAAAGCGGTCATTATGGCGTGTTCGCGCCGTGCCAAAACCGAAAGTTTCAACTTCGGCGCAGTGCCGGTTTCCCGCGTCAACTTGCGTGAAGGTGTCATCTGGATTCGTCCCGAAGGCAGCGAACACGACGAAACCACGCAGGAAATGGCAGCCGACTACATCCGCATGGGTTGCGCCGAAGTCAAGGCGATGCACCAAGCCGATGCCAGCGGCGAGCAAAGCAAAAACAACCACATTATGGTGGTCGGTGGCGGCATTACTGGCATGACGGCGGCACTCGAAGCCTCTAAAGCCGGTTACTACGCCAGCATTATCGAAAAGTCCGACCGTTTGGGTGGTGTCATGGGGCAACTCAAGCAACGCCAGCCGGAACATTCCCCGCACCAAAACCCGCAAGATACCGGCGTTGCAGCCCTGATCGCTGCGGTGGAAGCGGATGACAAAATCACGGTTTACCTGAATTCCAGCATCGCGAAAACAGCGGGTGCACCGGGTCGTTTCGAGGTGGATATTGCCTCTACCGTAGGCGCAGGCACGCACGCTGAGTTTGGCGCAATTGTGCAAGCTACCGGCTTCACTCCTTACGACGCAAACAAGCTGCCGGAATTCAGCTACGGCAAATCACCGAACGTTGTCACTCAACTGGAACTGGAAGCACTGGCTCGCGCCGCAGGCGATGGCCCAATCAAACGTGCTGACGGTAAAGTGGTAGAAAACGTGGTATTCGTGCAATGCGCGGGTCAACGCAGCCAGAAAGAAGGGCATTTGTCCTACTGTTCGGGTCATTGCTGCGCTACCAGCATCAAACAAGCGATGTATTTCAAAGACACCAACCCTGACATTGAAACCACCGTCTTGTTTGACGACATCCGTACACCGGGTGCGGGCGGCGAAAACTTCTACCGCAGTGCGCAAGACAAGTTTGTGACTTTCCGTAAGGGCAAAGTTTCCACGGTTGACGTTAAGGGCAATGATTTGCAAGTCAATTTCAAAGACTTGATCCTTGACGAAGACGCGCAAATGGGTGCTGATCTGGTGGTATTGGCGACGGGCATGTTACCCAATTCCGGTACTGACATCGACACCATGAAGGACAAGGATGAAAGCGGCGAAGTCAAAGTCTCCGTCCAATCCATCCTTAACCTGAACTATCGCCAAGGCCCGGATATGCCGCAATTGGTGAATGGTTTCACCGATTCGCACTTCATCTGCTTCCCGTATGAAACCCGCCGCACGGGTATCTACAGTGCAGGCCCGGTACGCCGCCCGATGGATGCCGCGCAAGCGCAAACCGACGCGATGGGCGCGGTGATGAAAGCGATTCAGGCGATTGAAAACTCCGCCATCGGTCGCGCTGCCCACCCACGTTCCGGCGATTTGAGCTTCCCGTCATTCCGTAAAGAAGGTTGTACCCAGTGCAAACGCTGCACCGTGGAATGCCCGTTCGGGGCGATTGACGAAGACGCAAAAGGCTACCCGCAATACAACGAAGCGCGTTGCCGCCGTTGCGGGACGTGCATGGGTGCTTGCCCGGTACAGGTTATTTCCTTCAAGAACTACTCCATTGAAACCGTCGGGGCGCAATTAAAAGCCGTCGATGTGCCGGATGAGTTCCAAGAAAAACCGCGTATTTTGGTACTGGCGTGTGAAAACGATGCCTACCCTGCGCTCGACATGGCAGCAATGAAGCGCAACGAATCCAGCGCGTTTATTCGCGTGATTCCAGTACGTTGCCTCGGTTC
This sequence comes from Candidatus Thiothrix namsaraevi, assembly GCA_040415395.1. Lineage (GTDB taxonomy): Bacteria > Pseudomonadota > Gammaproteobacteria > Thiotrichales > Thiotrichaceae > Thiothrix > Thiothrix namsaraevi. Next base: position 11,652 of record JBEUIR010000024.1, on the reverse strand, counting down.
AACCAACACCATCTGGATCAAGGATGCCTTGGGTAGCGGTTACGACGGCGTGGTCATGATGGGCTGCAAAAAAGGCGCAGATTATCAGTGCCATTTTGTCAAAGGCTCAGAAATGGCGCATGTGCGGATGGCGAAAATTGGCGACACCTTGTCCACCATGAACCTCGAATCCGATCGTGTCGCGGTGCATGAAGTCGCCATTACTGACATCGACCGCGCACCCAAACTGCTGGATGAGATGGTTGAAGTGATTAACCGTGTCGGCCTCAGCCCGTTCAAGTTCTAAGGAGGATGCTGGAATGACTACTGCTGTCAATCAAGCGATGGTTGAAAAATACAAAGGCAACTTCCTCAAAGAAGTGACGGATAACGTCGAGGAAGGCAACTGGGTCAAAATGTGTATGCAATGTGGCGTGTGTTCCGGTTCGTGCCCGCTGGGGCCGCACTGGGATCACCCGCCGCAAGAGCTATTCATGATGATCCGCGCCAATAAGCGTGAGGAAGTGCTGTCGTCCACCTCGATGTGGATGTGTACCTCGTGCTACAACTGCGTGGCACGTTGCCCGCGTGGTTTGCCGATTACCCACATCATGCATGGCTTGGCACACTACGGTAAGCGCATGGGCATGAAACCCAAGAACCAGCCGACGGAAAAATTCGGGCAAATGTTCTGGGATAACCTGATCAAGAAAGGCCGTGTCAACGAGCTGAAACTGGGTCTGGGCTTGTACTTCAAAGACGGTTTCGCGGAAGGCGTGAAAGTGTCGATGGGCAAGCAAAAGCTAGGGTTAAATATGATGAAAGCCAAGCGCATGTCACCGCTGGAGATACTCGGCGGTCATGGCGTTAAGGATCTTTCTGGCTTCCACGCCATGCTGAAAAAAGCCGAAGAGCTGGAAGCAGCACGTGTCGGCGCAAATACTGACGCGAAATGAGGAGGATGAGGTAACAATGGCAAAGCATGAATATTCTTACTACCCCGGCTGTTCTTCCCAGAAGGGAGCATCGTCTTCCAACTTGGAAAAGTCGGTGGAAACCCTGTGCGAAGAGCTGGACATCAAGCTGAATCCAATCCCGGATTGGAACTGCTGCGGCGCATCCATCGGCTATGCGGGCGGTGGCGAATTGCCGCGCATGACGCTTTCCGCGCGTAACTTGGCGTTGTCCGAAAAGCATCACCCGGATCAAGACGTGGTAGCCACCTGTGCGGCGTGCTGGCTGAATACCCGCGAAGTGCAAGAACGCTTGAACCACAACCCGACCCTGAAAGCCGAAACCAATATTGCGCTGCAATCGGTGAAGCTGGAATACAAGGGCAACAAAAAAGTCCGCCACATGGTGGAAGTGCTGATCGAAGACATTGGTTACGACGTGCTGGGTTCTAAGGTTAAAAAGCCGCTGGAAGGGCTGAAAATCGCCGGTTACGTCGGTTGCCAAACCAACCGCCCGTTCGGGATTGACGGTGAATCCTTCGAAAATCCGATGTATCTGGATAAGATGGTTGAAACCCTCGGCGCAGAAGCCCTTACCAAGTACGACAAAAAAGTCGCTTGCTGTAGCGGTGCGCTGATGTTCTCTGAACCCGAAAAAGGTCAAGCATTGGTCAAGGACATCATCGAATCCGCTTACGACAGCGGCGCGAACATGATCGTCACCCCTTGCCCATTGTGCCAAGCCAATGTTGAAATCTACCAAGATGACATCAACGCGCGTTACAAGACCAAATTCGATATGCCAGTCATGTACTACAGCCAGTTGATGGACGTGGCGTTTGGGCGTTCCGCGCTGGATGCAGCGTTGAATGGCAATATCATCCAGTCCAAGCGACTGCGCGAAATTGCTGACAAATAAGTGGTAAACAACCATTTATCGCGCGTTTAGCAAAAAGGGGGCATAATGCCCCTTTTTTCTTGCCAAGGAATTGATTGATAAATATGAAAACCACCACATTATTAGCGCTGGCTGTGGCACTCTCCGGCAGCATTTTTATGGCAGCGTGTTCGGATAAGACCGCCACGACGAGTACCACTGGCACTTCTTCCCCACAAGCAACGGATATTAAAATGGTCGATTTAGTTAAAACGGATGTAAAAGTAGGCGACGGCGCAGAAGCCACCGCTGGCAAGATGGTTTCTGTGCATTACACAGGCTGGTTGTATGACGAAAAAGCCGCCGACAAGCACGGCACGAAATTCGACAGTTCGCGTGATCGCGGGCAGCCTTTTGAATTCCCGCTCGGCGGTGGGCGCGTTATCAAAGGTTGGGATGAAGGCGTGCAAGGCATGAAAATTGGTGGGCAACGCACCTTAATTATTCCTGCTGAAATGGGCTACGGTGCGCGTGGCGCAGGCGGCGTGATTCCACCCAACGCGACACTGATCTTTGACGTTGAGCTGCTCGGCATTAACTAATCGGCAAAGCGGATTTCCCGCACATCCCATGCTTGATCGTTCGCAGTCAGCACCAAACAGGACGGCCCGCCATGATTGCGGGTCAGCCCTGCCGCACCAGGGTTCACCACCCACGGCAACGTACTTTTATCCTGCACCATCTTATGCGTATGCCCGTAAACAATTACGCGAGCATCAGGATGTTGCGCACGTAAGGAATCGTGGCAAGGGGTGTGATGCCCGTGTTCATGCCCATGCTCAATGCAAATCTTACCGCCCGGCAATTCCAGCTCACTGATGGATGGCAGCGGGAAATCAATCATGCAACGTGGTTCATTGTTACCCGCAACCGCAATCACCATCGCACTCTTGGGCTGCATCGCCGCGAGCACATTTTCCCCGCAAATATCACCTGCGTGAATGGCATAATCACATTCGCGAATAATGTCGATGATACGTGGATCAAGATGGCCGTGCGTATCGGAAATAATAGCTACAGAAACAGTCATTGTTATATACCCTAAAACAGAGATTCTACCGAATTGTCGCAAAAGCAAAAACCCGGCACAAGGCCGGGTCTTTGGAATGCTTGGTTAAGCCGAGGGCTTGTTACCAGCGACCGCCGCCGCCACCACCGCTACGACCACCGCCAAAACCACCACCGCCGCCGCCGCTGCGATTGTTATCGCGTGGAGCTTGTGGTTTCGCTTCGTTAACTTTCATACCGCGACCGCCCATATCAGCGCCGTTCAGGCCGTCGATAGCTTTTTGAGCTTCGCTGCCGTTGGACATTTCTACGAATGCAAAGCCTTTGTTTTGCCCAGTATCACGGTCAGTGATAATGCTGACAGAAGTTACTTCACCGTATGCAGCAAATTTATCTTGCAGACCTTGTTGAGTAACAGAATAAGGCAAATTGCCAACGTAAAGCTTAGTAGCCATGAGAACCTCCTTAAGGTTTTCGTAAACCGTTCAAGAGGATGTAGACAGGATGCCCGCAGACTCGATAGAAACGATGTAAATTGAAGTCCTAAGTATACAGGTTTTCCAGCGGGTAGATAGCCCGCCGGTCAGATAAAGCCAAAATAACCTAAAAATTTGTGTGACTGGCGCGGTTTTTACTGAGTCGCATCCAAGCCGCTGTTCAAAGCTGCTTGGCGTTCTTCTTCGGCGCGTTTCAAATGCAACTCAACAGCGGCTTTGTGGCGCAGCTCAATAATATCTTTGCGCTCTTCCCAACGTTTTTCGAGAACATTTTCATGCGTAGGAATGGTTTGCTCATCAAACAACACCTGACGCAGCAAACGGAACGCAAATTTTTGCAGAATCACGTCATCCTGGAAAGACGCACGGTCTTCATCGCTGATCATGTAAACCTTAGCGAATGCAGGGCTTTCCACAAAACGGCGGAAACGGTCAATGTCGAAACTTGCCATGAAATACAACTGGAAGCTCAGCGGATCGGGTTTACCAATCGCCGGGCCTGCTGACTTCTTTTTCAGCATCAACTGCATCCACTCGCGGTTGATTTCGTCGTATTCCGGCACACCCTGCGCAGCGCGGTAATCACGGACGGTCATCACCTTCTCGGTGTTCCAACCCTGACAGTGCGCCTCCTTGTTACGGAAATAATATTGCACGTCTTGGTAAGTGTCCGCCGCACGGTGTGACAGCAACCCCAATCCGTAATAACGGCAAGCGGCTGGGCGGTCTTCATACACGCTACACCCTTCCTCACGCACGAACAGGCAGGTTTTGTTGTCATCGGTACGCAATTTAACACCGGGCGTGCCGTGCCCATCGGTCTCAAACGGCACAGTATGCTTGTCGAGGAATTCGCTGGAAGTCATGCCCAAGCGCTTTTTCAGGCGCAGAATATCATACGGTGCAAGCGTCACATCCGCCGCTTTACAGCAAATATTGAAACAGGAAACACCAGGGTGGCAATCAAACTGGATAGTGGTGTCATCCGTTAGCAATTCAGGAATGAGGGAGCTTTGGAATTCCTCAGGAATGTCGAGTTTTTCAGCCATGATCTTTAGTTACCGGGGTGTGTACTGTGAAGGGAATCAGTATAAAAAGAACGCCCCTGTTGTGCAAACGGGGGCGTTACTTGTGGGGAAGTTAAGGTTTACAGCTCAAACGCTGGCAGTTTTTTATCCAGCAATACGTGCTTCAGGGTCACGTATTTCGGCATCCCGTTTTCGTATGGCGGATAGTCTTCGCCTTCGATCAGTGGTTGCAGGTATTCGCGGCAAGCATCGGTAATACCGTAGCCATCTTCGGAAATGTATTCCATCGGCATCATTTTTTCGACATTGGCGATGTCTTTCAACTCGCCCATGCCAATGTGCCAAGTGTACGGATTGTTAGAAGTGCGGATAACCGCTGGCATGACGGAGTTTTTGCCTTCCAACGCCAACTCAACTGCGGCTTTGCCCAGTGCGTAGGCTTGTTCCACGTCGGATTTTGAGGACAAATGACGCGCTGCACGTTGCAGGTAGTCCGCAACCGCCCAGTGGAATTTGTAACCCAACGCATCTTTGATCATATTAGCAACAACCGGAGCAGCACCGCCCAATTGCGCATGACCGAACGAGTCACGAGTGCCCTGCTCTGCCAGGAATTTGCCGTCAGGGTAATGGCAACCTTCGGACACCACGATGCTGCAATAGCCGTACTGTTTAACTTTCGCATCAACAGTCGCGAGGAATTTCTCTTGGTTGAATTCAACTTCAGGGAATAGGATAACGACTGGAATATCGTTGTTGGCATCGGCTGCCAAACCGCCCGCCGCTGCAATCCAACCCGCATGACGCCCCATCACTTCCAGCACGAAAATCTTGGTGGACGTGGCGCACATGGAGGCTACGTCGTAGCTGGCTTCACGGGTAGATACCGCGATGTACTTGGCAACCGAACCAAAGCCGGGGCAGTTGTCGGTCACAGGCAAATCGTTATCCACGGTTTTCGGCACGTGAATCGCCTGAATCGGGAAGCCCATTGCATCCGCCAGTTGGGAAACCTTCAGGCAGGTATCGGCAGAGTCGCCACCGCCGTTGTAGAAGAAGTAGCCGATGTTATGCGCTTTGAACACGTCGATCAGACGATCGTATTCACGCTTGTTCTTCTCCAAGCTTTTCATTTTGTAACGGCAAGAACCGAATGCACCGGATGGGGTGTGACGCAATGCCGCAACATCCGCATCGGAAACTTTGCTGGTATCAATCAGATTTTCCAGCAATGCACCGATAATACCGTTTTGACCGGCGTATACCGTGCCGATTTTGTCGCTGTGCTGGCGGGCGGTTTCAATCACACCGCAAGCCGAAGCGTTGATAACGGCGGTAACACCACCGGACTGTGCGTAAAAAGCATTCTTAACGGTCATAACACAAACTCCTCTATGCTGTGGGAAAATTCTTATTGCGCTCGCTTTCATGGTCTGCCTGTAAACGCAGCAGAAAGAGCACGCAGTCGCCTAAATCGGTGTATTCCTCAATGCCGGTGTTGAATTGTTCTTTGGCAGAGTAGAAAAATTGTGAACGGTAGCGACTCTCTCCGGTCTTGGCGACGATAAAGGTACAACCGTTATGCTCCCAATACAGCGCGGGGCAAGCAGTGACTTCGCGGTCGCCTTTAGAAAGTCGCAGTTCGACTTCGACTTCTTCGGCAACGATGCCGCCTTTGCGCCACCGCTCATTGATACTTTGCTGGATAATGGATTTTTCGAGGTCGGTCAGATCAGGAACTGCCATAACATGCTGCCTCTGTTGTTAGTGAATGGTTGTGCTGCCAAAATCGGTCGGTGCGCCGGATTCAATCCCGTGCAGCAACTCATCTTTGCTGGCATCGCGGATCGCAATGACTTTGACGTGGAAGGTCATGGTTTGCCCTGCAAACGGGTGATTGCCGTCCAAAGTGACGGACTCCTCGGTAACGCTAGTCACGCGGAAGGCTTTGATTTCGCCATTTTCAGCCTGAAACTGTGCTTCCGCACCGATTTTGCGGTACGGCGGTGGTACATGCTCAATGTCTTGCACCAGAATCAGGTCAGCATCGGCTTCGCCCCATGCGCCATCAACGGCTGGAACATCAACAGACACTTCATCACCGACGCGGCAACCGACCAAGGCTTTTTCCACCACGTCATACAAGCGGTTATGGCGCATGAATACCATGCTTAAGGGCAAATCCACTTGCTCCATAATCTCACCATGACGGTCAGCGATGCGGTAAGTGAACTGGACTACCTTGCCAGCAGCCACTTTTTCGGGAGATGCAGTCATTGTTGCTCCTAAAATTTGATAGAGGAAAGACCCTCACCCCCAGCCCCTCTCCCGGAGGTAGAGGGGAGTAAGAGATGAGAGCCTTTCGACTGACTCTTA
>JBEUIR010000024.1:0-4774 GCA_040415395.1 Candidatus Thiothrix namsaraevi | reverse complement strand
TCTTAACCCAATGCCGCGAAAATATTGTCGCGAATCGAGTCAACCGAACCCACGCCTTCGATACGGATGTAACGCGGAGCGTTGGCTTCGCCAGAGGTCGCCCACGCGGAATAATAGCCGATCAGCGGCGCAGTTTGCGCGTGATACACTTCCAAGCGCTTCAATACGGTGTCTTCCGCATCGTCAGCGCGTTGGATCAAGTCTTCACCGGTTTCGTCGTCTTTGCCTTCCACTTTTGGCGGATTGAATACGACGTGGTAAGTACGCCCGGATGCAACGTGAACCCGGCGACCGCTCATACGGCGCACGATCTCGGCATCGTCAACCGCGATTTCAACCACCGCATCAATATCCACGCCTTGGGTTTTCAGCGATTCAGCTTGCGCCAACGTGCGTGGGAAACCGTCGAATAAGAAACCATTGGCACAATCGGCTTCAGCCGTGCGCTCTTTGACCAGACCGAGAATGATTTCGTCAGAAACCAGACCGCCCGCGTCCATAACTTTTTTGGCAGCAATGCCCATTTCAGTGCCTGCTTTAACCGCAGCACGCAGCATGTCGCCCGTGGAAATTTGTGGAATATTGTATTTTTCTTTGATGAAATTGGCTTGTGTGCCTTTGCCCGCACCAGGACCGCCTAACAGGATAACTTTCATGTGGTGAACTCCTCTCCAGATTTGCTACCGCAGATAACAATCAGGGCATCATGAGATGCCCTGATTTGGCCTAAACCCGATAGTAAGGTTTAGCGCTGTAGTCAAGCAACCCCCTTCTTAGTGGGCAGCGGCTTTAAACAGCTTGGACTTATCAACCAAATCTTTGTGGGCGCGTTTGAACACGTTCCAAGTCTTGGTTTCTTTGTCGTAAACAGAGTTTACGAAGCAATGCCAGTTTTCTTCGTCCACATAGTTGTGATCCATACGGTAGTAGAAACCAGGGTAACGGCTTTCCTTACGGAATTGGATGTGCTTCATGTGCGCTTCCGCCGTCAGGATACGGTGATAGTTTTCCCATGCGCGGAGCAATTCGTGCAGGTCTTTTGCACGCATTTTCATCGCATCTTCTTTCAACATACCCAGTTTTTCTTCCGCTACTGCCAACATGTGACCGTTGGTAGTGTAGTAAGTCGCAACACCTGCAACATACTCGTCCATGATTTTCTGGAGACGGAACTGCAACATACGTGGAGTGATGTAGTGTGGGTTTACATCAATCGCAGTGGTGTAGTCTTTGTGCTCAAGGAAAGTACGAACTGGGCGGTAGATTTCTTCAACCAGTGACTCAACAGCAGTGTCCAGTGTAGGAACCCAGTCTTTGTTGTCCATAACGAACTTAACCATAGACTGTGCACACATACGACCTTCAGTGTGTGAACCAGAAGAGAACTTGTGACCAGAAGCACCAACGCCGTCACCCGCTGTGAACAGACCACGTACTGTGGTCATGGAGCGGTAGCCCCAGTTCCAGCCTTGTGGCAGGTGCGCAGGGATTTTGTCCTTGTCTGGATGTTCTTCAGTGGTCGGTGCGCCAACGTCATCTGGACCAGAAGCCCAGATACCGCAGCAACCTGAGTGTGAACCCAGCAGGTACGGTTCAGTAGGCATCAGTTCGGAATTTTTCTTTTCTGGTTCGATGTTTTCACCAACCCAGATACCGCACTGACCGATACACATGTCGAGGAAGTCTTCCCACGCTTCTGCTTCCAGGTGCTTTACTTCACGAGGAGACAGGGTTTCACGCAGTTTGCCCAGAGCGGTAACGGTATCCATGTAAATTGGACCCCGACCTTCTTTCATTTCCTTGAGCATCAAGTGGTTACGCAAGCAAGATGCCGGAACCGCTGCTTGACCATACGGAGGATAGTCGTTCAGCAATTCTTTGTTCTTGACCATGTAGACTTCGCCATAGGCGTTAGTCGCTTGGGCTTTGAACAGCAGGAACCATGCGCCAACCGGACCGTAGCCGTCTTTGAAACGGGCTGGAACGAAACGGTTTTCCATCATGGTCAGTTCTGCACCGGCTTCAGCAGCCATGGTGTAGGTGGAACCTGCGTTCCATACTGGATACCATGCACGGCCTTGGCCTTCACCAACGGAACGTGGACGGAAGATGTTTACGCAACCACCGGCTACCAGCAGGCAAGCCTTGAATTTGTAAACGTATACTTTGTCTTCACGAGTAGAGAAGCCAACAGCACCGGCAACGCGGTTTTTGTCGTTAGCATCATTGACCAGCTTAACGATGAACACACGTTCCTGAATATTGTCAGAACCCAGTGCTTTTTTCGCCGCTTCAGCAACGATCCACTTGTAGGATTCGCCGTTGATCATGATCTGCCATTTACCGGAACGAACAGGGTCGCCGCCGTCTTTCAACAGCTTGCCGCCTTCTTTCGGCCAAGTAGCACCGTCAAAACGTTCGCCGTTAACGGTTTTCCAGATGGGGAGACCCCATTCTTCAAACAAATGCACGGAATCGTCAACGTTACGGCCTAAGTCGTAAGCCAAGTCGTCACGGGTGATACCCATCAGGTCGTTGGAGACCATGCGAGCGTAGTCCGCTGGGTCTTGGTTTGGACCGATGTAAGTGTTGATCGCGGACAAACCTTGTGCAACTGCGCCGGAACGGTCCATTGCTGCTTTGTCAACCAACTTAACGGTGATGTCAACGCCAGCGTCTTTCGCTGCGCCGATCCACGGCATGATTTCATACGCCGCGCCACACGCAGCCATACCGCCACCGATGATCAGGATGTCCACTTCTTCTTGGACAACTTCTGGATTACCAAATGTACCTGCCATTTGTGTTTCCTCAATGCTTAAATGTTAATAACGAAGCGTGTCTTGTATTACAAATCACTTGCAGATCAGTTCAGCCGGGTTGCCAGCGCGGTAGCCGCCCATGACATCACGAGTCAACAGTGCTTTACCCAAGTTAGCCAGATCAGCTTTAGGCTTGCCGCCGTAGCAGTCGATAGAGCCTTCTGGAGTAGTACGGATTGGGAATTTGAAACGCTTCATTACGCCATTACGGAACTTGATAGACCACATGATGGAGTCTTGACCGCGCAAAGGCTGTACAGAACCACCGAGTGGCACCACGTCAGCATAGTGACGTGCTTCGATTGCGTTGGAAGGGCAGATTTTAACGCAGGAATAGCATTCCCAGCATTGATCCGGCTCTTGGTTATACGCTTTCATCGCGTGGCCTGTGGCAGAACCATCAACGTCCAGCTTCATCAGGTTGTGCGGGCAGATGTACATGCAAGCGGTGCGGTCGCCGCCCTTGCAGCCATCACATTTGTCAGTACGTACAAACGTAGGCATTGTGTAACTCCTTCAAATTAATTGTATTGCTACATACGGTCACAGAACTCAACCAGTGAAGCCTGTTGCCCTTTCCTCAAAGCTCAGACTGCACCAGAGATACTTTCTAAACAGCCTTAGCCGTTTTCACTTTGGTAATACTCGATCAAAATCTGAGCCACTTCAGGACGAGAAAATTCCTTTGGTGGTGCAATGCCTTGACCCAGCATTTCACGAACTTTGGTACCAGAAAGAAGCACAAAATCTTCCTTCTTATGATCCGGTGCTTCACACATCATCACAACCTTATCCAATTTCTTGGAGTAAGCCGTGTGGTCTGCGCGGAAGATTTCGATCGCAAGGGCATCCTTAGGCACTTCATTATCGAAAATTTCCTGAGCATCAAATGCACCGTAATGATCGCCCACACCTGCATGGTCACGACCAATAATGAAATGTGTCGCCCCCATGTTTTGGCGGAATACGGCATGTAATACCGCTTCTTTTGGCCCCGCATACAACATGTCGAAACCGTAACCCGTTACCATCGCGCTGTTCGGCGGGAAATACAGTTCTACCATCTTGCGGATGGCGGCATCACGTACTGGGGCAGGGATGTCGCCCTTCTTCAGCTTGCCCAATAACATGTGGATGACCAAGCCATCACAGCCGAGACGTTGCATCGCCATGTGGCATAGCTCTTCGTGTGCTAGGTGCATCGGATTACGGGTCTGGAAGGCAACGACCTTGTTCCAGCCGCGCTCGGTAATTTCGTTGCGGATTTCAACAGCAGTACGGAAGGTATCTGGGAATTCGCTTTGGAAGTAGGAGAAGTTCAGTACCTTGATCGGCCCTGACAAGCAAAACTTGCCTTGGGAATTGAACGTATCCGCGCCGATATGCGCTTCACCTTCAGCAGGACGGTAAATCTGCTGGGTCATGGTAGCCATTTCTGCGGCGGTGAACTCTTCGACACCTTCAACATCCATGACGGCAAGTACCGGATGCCCTTCCACGTTGGGATCTCTCAAGGCAATGCGATCACCCGCTTTGAGGCTGCCAGCATCTTCAACCAGATTCAGTACTGGCGTTGGCCAAAACAGACCAGAAGTGGTGTGCATAGTTGCAGCGACTGACAGAGCATCTGCCTTATTCATATAGCCAGTGAGCGGGTTGAAGTAGCCACCGCCGAGCATCACAGCATTCGCTGCTGTCGCCGAGCTGACGACGATTGAAGTAAGACCTTCTGCTTCTTTTTGCAATGCTTCGTTTTTAGCACTGTCATATACGAATAATGGATTCAGTTCCTCAGAACCATGCGGCTTGATCATGCCAATCTCCCGTAAGTGTGTGGTACTCGCCAAATCTTGTGTAGATTTTCAAGTGACCAACATCAACCCTATAGTCTATAGAAAAATTTCATTAGCCACTTGCTTGAAATTTTGAACCACGCACACTTTATACAATTT
>JBEUIR010000023.1:1217-15068 GCA_040415395.1 Candidatus Thiothrix namsaraevi | reverse complement strand
TCACCTCTTGAAACAAGCATCATCTGTTAAGGAGCTGGTTGTTGGTGGCTGCATTATTGCCTGCCTCAATCTTAATGGCAGACGAAACCGAAATCTACTTTACCGACAAAAGCGGTGAAGTAGCCCCCAATGTATTGTTTGTCATTGATGCATCGGGCAGCATGAGGCAAGTGGTGACGGGGGATGCAACCAGCCGTACCCGCTTACAAGTATTGAAAGACTCGTTTCAAGAGGTGATGAACACCGCGCCTGCCAATTTGAATGTGGGTTTAATGCACTATGCTAACCACGGTTTGGGTGAAGATTATTGGTGGAGTTCAATTAAGGGGACGAACTTCCCTATTTCACCGATTGATGGAGTCGTACAGCCGCTTATTGAATCGTATGGAAATAGTGATAATCTACCGAATCCAGCACCGGCACCCGCCAGCACTGCGGTGCGCTCATTTTTAGCGAGTATAGTCAACAGTTGGGATGCTAATGGCTATACGCCGATTGTGGATTCATTGTATGAGGCGGCACGTTATTTTCGTGGTGAACCTGTTAAATGGGGCATGGATGTACCCAGAATCGGTTGGGCAGCGCACCCGCTAACCTATGACAATGCGCCCACCTGTACCGCTTCCCATGACGCTGAGTGTGTGAAGAGTTGGGGGCAATGCAACACCAATATTGTGGCGGGTAGTTGCAGTTCCACCAGTCACAATCAATGTTGCAACTGGATAACTACAGGTGGTGACGGTTCTGGCTATTGCAAGGATGATGATTACACCTGTGCGACGATCATCGAAAAGTGTAAACACACCATCTGCGATGCCGTGGCAGGTGCGCCCACCTACAAATCCCCGATGCAATACAGTTGCCAAGCCAATTACTTGGTATTGATGTCGGATGGCAAGCCCGAATACCCCTATTTCCCCGGCTTGGGGGATACGGACGGTACGCATTATTACCCACCCTCCGTAAAAAATTTGGAAACTGCTGACTTTAAACCCATGCCGCCGGGCTGGGATACGTACTTCAACCCATTGATTGCTAACAATAACAGCCAGATTAAAGTCACCCCGCGTCTGCAAGACTACCTTGGCACCGCCGCGAACAACTGTGGCACGACTGCTGCCGCCCCGCGTGGTTACAACAGCGGGCGCTGTGGGTCGGAGTTAACCCACTGGTTGGCGGATACCGATAACAACACCACGTTAGAGGGGAAACAAAAAGTTGAAACCTATACCGTAGCGTTTGCGCTAGGTGACGAGCCAACAGGTACCGCTTACCTGAAAGACTTAGCGACCAAAGAAGACGGTGCGTTTACTGCCGATAATGCCGAAGAACTCGCGGGTGCATTCAAAGCGATTTTGAGTTCCATCAGCAAAGCCGCGTCATCGTTCAGTTCGCCCACCTATGCGATCGACACCAGTAGTATGTTGGCGCACAGCGATGAAGTCTACATCCCGATGTTTGACCGCAGCAGCACCGCGATGTGGCCGGGGAATTTGAAAAAGTTTGCCCGTACCTTGGATGGTAAAATCGTGGGTGGAACGCTAGTGCGGGATGACCAGAACAGGGTTATTGGTGGCGCTCCGGTCGTGAACGACAAGGGAGAACTGCTGGATACTGCCGATGATTTATGGGGGCCCCTCAGCGGTTCAGATGTCACCACGGGCGGTGCTGCCAGCCAGTTACCCGTTCCTGATGACCGTAATTTGTATACCGATGTCAGCACCGATGCAAATCTGACCGCTGCAAAAAATGCATTGTCGATTAGCAATACCAGTGATTTAACGGATGGCAAATTGCTGGGTTTACCTGAAGTACCGGGCAAAAAGGTTAAGTATTGGTTGCCTGATGCCGATGGTGATGGCACCAGTTGTTTAGGTTATTACTATGATTGTGCTGGAAAGAGACACACTGTTTTGGGTAATTACCAAACCAAAGTAGGCTGTGTCACGATTTCCAGTGTGGCAATTACCTGCCCAGCGACCGATTATTTGACGGACTCTGCCCGTGAAACCCTGATCAATTTTGCGCGGGGTGAAATAGACGATCCGGCTAGTGATGACCCGACGGCGACGATTCCGCGTCAGCAAATGGGCGATATGCTTAATAGCAAGCCATTGATCGTGGATTACGGTGATGGGGAAGAGCGGATTTTTGCCGCCACCAATGAAGGTTTCCTGCACTCCATTGATACCGAGGATGGCGAAGAACAATGGGCATTCATGCCGAAAAGTTTGTTGCCCAATATCAAAACCTTTATGGAAAACTTACCGACCAAAGAACATGTTTATGGCATTGATGGCCCGCTAACCTTGTGGAATTACGACAAAAATTTCGACGGTGAAATCAAAGCAACCGATGGCGACAAGCGCGTGTTGTTCTTCGGTTTGCGCCGTGGTGGCATGGCTTATTACGCACTGGATATTACCTCTCCCGATAACCCGGTTATCTTGTGGAAAAAGGAAAATACTTTCGGTACTGACGAAGGTGTTTTGAATTCCTTGGGTGAAACATGGTCAAAACCCACCTTGGCAAAAATGCGTATTGGGAGCGCGACCTCCAATGAGGTGCGTAATGTGGTGGTATTCGGCGCGGGTTACGATGCCTCTAAAGATGAGGAGGCGGTAGCTAATCGTCCGTCTGATGAATTAGGTCGGGATGTGATGATCGTCGATGCCTTAACAGGTGAAATTCACTGGTCATTGCAGCGTGATGTCTACGACAGCAACCCTGCTAATAACCCTATCAAACACAGCATCCCCGGTGATATTCGGGTATTGGATATGGATCGGAATGGCACGCTTGATCGCTTGTATTTTGCGGATACCGGCGGCAACGTGTGGCGCGTCGATATGGATCACGATTTGCGTGACAGTGACCCGGATATGTACAACTACGATGACGCGATTCTCACCAAAATTGCGGACTTGGGTACGAATGGCGCTCATGGCACGGATACCCGCAAGTTCTTCTACGAACCCGACACCGCGCTACTTCAGCACAATGGTAAAACCTACATGACGATTTCCTTGGGCAGCGGCTACCGCACGCACCCCTTGAATACCAATACCGAAGACCGTTTCTACGTGTTGATGGAACCGAATGTGTACAACGAACCACCAGCCGGTTTCGTGGCACTCAAGAATGCGGATTTGGTCAATGCCAAAACTGGCTTCACGGGTGTGAATGACAACCTGCTCACCCCACCTGCCGATACTGTCTATAAAGGTTGGTATTACGATTTCGCGCATACGGGTGAGAAAGTACTCGCGCCAGCGGTCACGTTCCTGAATAAAGTCGTGTTCACCACGTTTGCGCCGGTGGATAAGAATGGTGAGGGAGTTGCAGGCGACCCTTCAGTGGATCCTTGTGTGGTACCCCCCAATAGTGCTCGTGCTTACGTGCTGGATCTATTCACCGGCAAAGCTGTTGCCAACCTTGACCGTAATACCGCAACAGGTACAAATGGCAAAGATGAATTTGTGGTCGCAGGTTTCAACGAAATCCTCGATGCTGCCAAGATCATCTTCCGTATGCCCAGTGCTGCTGATGGCGGTGACTGTGCTGCCGGTGACTGCCAGCAAACCGTGGAAATTCGCGTGGGCAAGTTGGAAATGCCCATTTTGGATGCGAGTAATGATATACAGGATGTTGGGGTAGGTGGGGTGACGGGCAGTGTCGACTTGACCGACATCTTACCGCGCATGTTCTGGTTGGATCACAACGTAACCGATTAAGCTCCCAGCCATTGCCCTAAGCTAACACGATCGTTGCCTGCCAAATCCGGTAGGCAACGCACTTGTTGAAAGCCCGCTATTTGCAGCAAGGTAGTGACGGTTGTTCCCTGATTGTAGCCGTGTTCCAACAGTAACCAGCCACCGTTTACTAACCAGTGCGGTGCGGTTTGCACAATGTGGCGAATGTCATCCAGCCCGTCTTGCCCAGCAGTGAGCGCGGTTAGCGGTTCAAAGCGCACGTCGCCTTGGGTGAGGTGTGGGTCATGGGTTTCGATGTACGGCGGGTTGGAAACAATTACCTCAAAGCGTTGTGGTGGTAGGTTGCTGAACCAGTCGGACTGGATGAAACTGACATTATGCAATTGGTGGGTGTTGGCGTTTTCGATCGCAACGGCGAGAGCAGCGGCAAAAAAATCGCAGGCGATGATGTTAAGGTCAGGGCGTTCACTGGCAAGGCTCAGGGCGATTGCGCCAGTGCCAGTGCCAAGGTCGAGGATAGAGGAACGAAGAACCTCACCCCCCGCCCCCCTCTCCTTGACAGGAGAGGGGGAGGAAGAAAAAGACCCTTCTTGTCCCCCCTCTCCTGTCAAGGAGAGGGGGCTAGGGGGTGAGGTTCTTTCTTCAAGCAAGACAAGAGCGGTTTCGACCAGCAGTTCGGTTTCGGGGCGGGGAATGAGTGTGTCGGAAGTGACTTTCAGGTTCAACGTCCAGAATTCACGCTGTCCAGTCAGGTGTGCAATCGGAACACCGCGTATACGTTCCGCCAGCAATTGCTGAAACGTTGCTTCAACTTCCGGTTCGACACGTTTTTCAGGCCATGTCATCAACCAAGTACGCGATTTTTGCAGGCAATGTGCCAGCAAAATCTCCGCATCCGCCCGCGCCGATTCCGAAGTGGTGGTTAGTCGTTGCGTGGCTTCAGCGAGTAGTTCTTTGTTATTCATCCGCCAACGCTGCCAACTGATCGGCTTGGTATTCATTAATCAGCGGCTCAATCACCTGATCAACGTTACCCACTAAAATTTCATCCAACTTATACAGCGTCAGGTTAATGCGGTGATCGGTGACGCGCCCTTGTGGGAAGTTGTAAGTGCGGATACGTTCGGAACGATCCCCAGACCCGACCAAGCTTTTGCGGGTTTCGGCTTGTTCAGCGGCTTGTTTCTGGCGTTCGCCTTCAAAAATGCGCGATTGCAACAGCCCCATCGCTTTGGCGCGGTTTTTGTGTTGCGAACGCTCTTCTTGGCATTCGACCACGATGCCGGTGGGTAGGTGGGTAATGCGGATGGCGGATTCGGTTTTGTTGATGTGCTGACCACCTGCACCGGAAGCGCGGTAGGTGTCGATCTTCAAATCTGCCGGATTAATGGCGGTGGCTTCGACTTCATCCAGCTCTGGCATGACCGCAACCGTGGCGGCGGAGGTGTGAATCCGTCCCTGCGATTCGGTGGCAGGCACGCGCTGCACGCGGTGTGCGCCGGATTCAAATTTCAGCCGTGAATACGCACCCTGCCCAATAACGCGCGAGATGATTTCTTTGAAACCACCGTGTTCGCCTTCGTTTTGGCTAATGATTTCCACCTGCCAGCGGCGGCTTTCAGCGTAACGTGCGTACATGCGGAATAGGTCTCCGGCGAAAATCGCGGCTTCATCCCCGCCCGTGCCTGCGCGGATTTCGAGGAACACGTTGCTGTTATCGTGCGGGTCTTGCGGTAACAACAGTTTTTGCAGGTCGAGTTCGAGTGTAGCGCGGCGAGCTTTGGCGGCTTCGATTTCTTCTTGTGCCATGTCACGCATTTCTGGGTCGGCGAGCATTTCCTGTGCGGCTTCGATATCGGCGGCGGTTTGTTGGTAGGCGTGAAAGCCTTGCGACACCGGTTCGAGCTGGCTGTATTCGATCGAGAGTTTGCGGAATTGTTGCTGATCGCCAATCACATCCGGTTCACCCAACAGGGCGGAAATTTCGGCGTAGCGTTCGCTTAAGGCTTCGAGTTTTTGCAGGATAGATGCTTTCACAGATTTTTAGCCGTTGTCGTCAGTGGAAAGGTTAAACAAGGTGCGGGCGTGTGCCAATAATTGGTGATCACCGTTGCGTGCCGCTTGGTGCATGGCTTGGGTCGCGTCGTGTGAGAGTTTGTTTGCCAGCGTGTGCGCCAGAAATTGCAGGGCTTCTGCGGGGCTTTTGCCGTTTTGCAACATGGCGGTGGCTTTTTCGAGGACTTCTTGGCGGGTGTTGTCGGTGCGAGCGCGGTAGGCACGAATGGTGTTCATGTGGTCTTGCGCCCGTAGCCATGCCATGAAATTGCTGACTTCGGTGAGAACCATGCCTTCGGCTTGTTCGGCAGCAGCGCGGCGCGATTGGAGATTTTCCTCGATTACCGAGTGTAAATCGTCCACGGTGTACAGGTAGACATCATCGAGTTCTGCCACTTCTTGCTCAATATCACGCGGAACGGCGATGTCGACCATGAACATGGGGCGGTGTTTACGGATTTTGAGCGCTCGTTCCACCGCGCCTTTGCCTAAAATCGGGACAGGTGAGGCGGTGGAGGAAATCACAATATCCGCTTGCGGCAAATGATCGGCTAATTCGGGTAAGCCGATGCCTTTGCCGCCGTATTCTGCGGCGAGTTTTTGGGCTTTGTCGACACTGCGGTTGGCAACGATGATTTTGCCAACATTATTGGTGGCAAGGTGTTTGCCGACGAGTTCGATGGTTTCACCCGCGCCAATTAGCAGCGCGGTTTGGGTTTCGAGCTTGCTGAAAATTTGTTTGGCGAGGCTGACGGCGGCGAATGCTACCGAGACCGGATTTGCGCCGATGCTGGTTTGGGTGCGCACTTTTTTGGCGGTGGAGAAAGCGTGTTGCATCAGGCGGTTTAATTGGTTGCCGGTGGTGGCTTGGTCGCTGGCGGCTTGCAGGGCGGTTTTGAGTTGCCCCAGAATTTGTGGTTCGCCCAATACCAGCGAATCCAGCCCGCAGGCAACCCGCAGGGCGTGGCGCACGGCTTCATCTTGCTGGTAGATGCATAGGTACGGTCGCAATTGTGCCGCAGGTATTTTGTGCCAGTTTGCCAGCCAGTCCACCAAGGCTTCTGCGGATTGCTGCGGATGGGCGGCGGCGTAGATTTCGGTGCGGTTGCAGGTGGAGAGTATCAGGTTTTCAGGCACGACCCGATGCGCAGCGTGCAATGCCAGTGGCAAGCTGTCGGGCGAGAACGAAACCTTTTCCCGGATGGAGACTGGGGCGGTTTTATGATTGACTCCAACGATCAGGATGGACATTCAGTAGTTTACCAACAGATACATTTCAGCCTTTGCACCTTTTCAGGGCGAGGTAGTTAACTTTCAGAACCGCGAATTTTCTGATACGTTATGGCTTATTACAAGGTAATTCGTTGAATATATCCTTAAACCTCTTGCAACATTATACGATCTGTCACAATCGGGGATTGTGGCAGACCGGAGAAGTACATGCCCAGCAGTCGTTTACCGCGCCGTTTTGTGAGTCTAAGTCTCGCGCTCTTGATTGGTGGCTGCACGTTGGGGAATGCCCCATTTGCCGACCAGTCAATCAGTAATGTTGCCACTTTCAGCAGCCCTTTAAGCTATCAGGTTTACAATATCCTAGCGGGGGAAATGTTCGTAAAGCAAGGCAATGTGGCGCAGGCAGCGTTGCATTACGTCGCCGCAGCCCAGCAGACCACTGACCCGGCGGTTGCGCAGCGGGCGGTGGAACTGGCGATGAGTGCCGAAGATACGCCATTGGCAGGGCGGGCGCTGGCACGGTGGATTAAGTTGTCCCCGGATTCTAGCGAGGCGATGCAGTATCAAGCCTTGGCTAAGGTGCGTGCTGAGAAATACGCGGAAGCGGTTAAGGATTTGGTGAAAGTCCGTGATGCCGCCGAGAAAAAAGCCGGGCACGGTTTTGCGTTCATTGTATCGTTGCTGGCATTAGAGTCGGACGCGAATAAATCTTATGAAACCTTCAAGCGCTATGTGGAGAGTGCGGACAGTTCACCGCAGGCGCAACTCGCCTTAGCGTCGTTTGCGCTCAAGGTGGAGCGATTTGACGTCGCTTTGCAGGCGAGTCAGGCGGCAAAAAAGCAGGGTAATGCTACCGAGAAGGTGCAGGCAGCGCGTTGGGCTGCTAAAGCCTTGGCAGGCTTGGGGAAATTACCCGAAGCGATCAAAGAACTGGAAGCCATTGGCAAGCAAGCCCAAGATACGGAATTCAAACTGGATTACGCCCGTCTGTTGATCTTGGCGGATCGGCGCGAGGAGGCATTGGCGCTATACCAGCAGCTTTACGCTACCTTCCCCAATAACCCAGATATTATTTATACCTTAAGCTTGTTGCACTTGGAGCAAAAGTCTTTCACCGCCGCTGAGCCGTTGATTGCTAAATTGCTGACCGTGCCGGAGCGTGCGGCGGATGCCAGTTATTTCATGGGGCAAATTCATGAAGGCTTGCAACGCCCTAAGCAGGCGATTGAGGTTTACCAACGAGCCATCGGTGGGCAGTACAGCCGCGAAGCCACCTTGCGTGTGGCTGATTTATTGGTCGAAACCGAAAATTTGGCGAAGGCGCGTGAGTGGTTGCAGGCACAAGTGGATGCTAGCACCAACCATGAGCGCCAAGTATTGTTGCTACAGTTAGATGGACAACTTTTGCATGATGCGGGGCAGTATGCCGAGGCTATTGAGAGCTTTGGTAAGGCATTGGCGGTGAAAGCAGACGACCCTGATGTCTTGTATTCCCGCGCCTTGAGTACCGAAAAACTGGGTGATTTCAGTAAGGCTGAGGCTGATTTACAGGCAGTACTCAAGTTGCAGCCTGATAATGCGACGGTGTTGAATGCCTTGGGGTATATGTTGGCAGTCAATACGCAACGTTACGCAGAAGCCAGCGAGCTGATCACGAAAGCAATCGCCGGTCGCCCGGATGACCCCGCGATTATGGATAGCATGGGCTGGGTGTTGTTCCTGATGGGCAAACCAGAAGAAGCGGAAACTTGGCTACGCAAAGCCTATACGCTGTTGCCAGACCCCGAAATTGCCAGCCATTTGATCGAAGTGTTGGCGGTACGCGGCAATAAAGCCGAAGCACAGGGTATTCTCGATACCATGCTCAGCAAATTTCCAGACGATGGTTTATTGCTCAAAGCCAAGGAAAAGCTGGTCGGCTTGTAATTTTTCATTATTTAAGGATAACGACTCATGAAACAATGGATGCTGGTGGCAGCGTGTTGCGCATTGATGCTGGGCGGGTGTGCAACGCAGACCAAAAGCCCATCCCAAGGTGTAGACGTTTCGACCAAACCGACGGATGCGCAAAGTGCTTGGCAGCAGCGTCAGGCTGAATTTGCCCGCATGAGTAGCTGGCGTTTACAAGGCAAAGTGGGCGTGCAGTTTCAGGAGCAAAGCGCTTCGTTCAATATGTCATGGCTGCAAACCGGCAAAGATCAGTATGAGATGAACATTAAGAATCCGCTGACCGGTTCGATTGTTGCCTATCTCAAGGGTGAGCGTTCTGAAGTGGTGATGCAGGCTAATGGCAAGACTTACAAAGACACCAATGCCGAACGCTTGTTGCAAGGCCATCTTGGGGTGTCACTACCGCTGGATGGCATGAAATATTGGGTGCGCGGCATTCCTGCCCCCGATTCCCCGGTGCAGCAGGTCAAGCTGGATGCGCAAGGTCGCCCCGAACTGCTGCAACAATCCGGCTGGCAGGTAGAATACAGCGGCTGGCAAGGCACGGATTGGAAAGCGTTACCGGAAAGGATCAATTTGAGCCGTACCCCGGATAACACCAAGGTCAAAGTGATCGCAAAAGATTGGCAGACACGTTACTGATTCCTATGCAAACGCTCATATTGCCCGCACCCGCTAAGCTCAACTTGTTTTTGCACATTACCGGTAGGCGAGCTGACGGCTACCATTTGTTGCAAACCCTGTTTGTATTCCTCGATTTCGGCGATGAAATCACCTTGAGGGTGCGCGACGACGGCGCAATCCACCGCCTAGCCGGTGCGGAAGGTGTGCCGGAAGCGGCTGACCTGACGGTGCGGGCAGCACGTTTGTTGCAGCAAGTGAGTGGCACGCCGTTGGGGGCAGATATTCAGGTGCTCAAGCGCATTCCGATGGGCGGCGGTTTGGGGGGCGGCAGTTCCGATGCGGCAACGGTATTGCAAGGCTTGAATTACCTCTGGCGTTGCGGCTTGAGTACGGATGAGTTAGCCGCATTAGGCTTGCGCTTGGGGGCGGATGTGCCGGTTTTCGTGCGCGGTCATGCCGCATGGGCGGAAGGTGTCGGCGAGCAATTAACCCCGGTTAGCTTGCCTGAATCTTGGTATGTGGTGATCCACCCTGGTGTGCATGTGCCGACGGCGGAACTTTTTTCTGATCCGGGCTTGACACGTGACTGTCCGCCCATTACATTAGCGACCTTCCACGCGGGGCTAGGCATAAATGTCTTTCAGCCGGTGGTAGAAAAGCGTTATCCCGAAGTTACTGCTGCATTGCGTTGGCTGTCTCGGTATTCAAACGCGGTGTTGACGGGTTCAGGCAGTTGCTTGTTCGCTCCGGTTTCCAGTAAGCAAGAAGGTGAAACAATCCTGCAATGCTTACCTAATAACTGGTTTGGATTTGTCGCAAGGAGTGCGAATGTTTCGCCTTTGCAACAAAAGCTGTTAATATTGTCAACGCTTCACAACTAGTTTCAGAAGGGCCGTCGCCAAGCGGTAAGGCACTGGATTTTGATTCCAGCATTCCCAGGTTCGAATCCTGGCGGCCCTGCCATTTTCCTCCCCCCACTCAATGCGGATATGTCATGGCTGACGATAAAATGATGGTGTTTACAGGTAATGCTAATCCTGAACTCACCGAAAAAATCGTCGATCACCTCGGAATTCCTACCGGTAAAATCAAAGCAGAACGCTTCAGCGATGGTGAAGTGCACGTTGAGATTTTGGAAAACGTGCGTGGTCGTGATGTCTTCATCGTGCAATCTACCTGTGCGCCCACTAATGATAACCTGATGGAACTGCTGATCATCGCTGATGCCTTGTATCGTGCTTCCGCAGGGCGGATTACCGCAGTGATACCGTATTACGGTTATGCGCGGCAAGATCGCCGGGTACGTTCACGGCGTGTACCGATTTCTGCCAAATTGGTGGCCGATATGATCGCGACCGGGCACGTTGACCGCGTGCTGACCATTGATTTGCATTCTGACCAAGTACAAGGCTTTTTCGACTTGCCGGTAGACAATGTTTACGCATCGGGTGTGTTGATTAAGGATGTGCTGGCGTGTGAGCTGGATAATATCATGGTGGTTTCACCGGATGTCGGCGGTGTAGTCCGCGCCCGTGCCTTGGCGAAAGGTTTGGGTGATGTCGAGTTGGCGATTATTGATAAACGTCGCCCTGAGCCGAATAAGTCCGAAATCATGAATATCATCGGTAATGTGGAAGGACGCAACTGCATTTTGATCGACGATTTGATCGATACCGGCGGTACCTTGTGCAACGCTGCGATGGCCTTGAAGCAGCACGGCGCCTTGAGCGTGCGGGCATATGCGACTCACGCGGTATTTTCCGGCAAAGCCGTCGGCAATATCGAACATTCTCAGCTTGATGAAGTGGTTATCACGGATACCATTCCATTAAGTGACGCTGCAAAAAAATGTGCTAAGATTCGCCAGCTTTCGGTAGCCGGTGTGTTAGCGAAAACCATTTTACGCATCAATCAGGACGATTCTGTCAGCTCCCTGTTTGAAGGTTTATAGGTTTAGTCCCCGTTCGCGGGTTTTTTAGTTGCCGTCCGGTCGCGTTCGGTAACGATTCTGTTGGAGAAGTAACATGTCAAAACAATACGTTCTGCAAGCGCAGGTACGTGACACACAGGGTAAGGGTGCGAGCCGCCGCCTGCGTAATACCGGTATGGTTCCTGCCGTTATTTACGGTGCAGGTGGTGAAGCACAATCCATTTCTTTGCGTCACAATGAAATGATCCGTAATTTGCAGGAAGAAGGGTTCTACTCGCAAATCATTACCGTTGATTTCGGTGATCGTAAAGAGCAAGTGATTCTGCGTGACCTGCAACGTCACCCGGCCAAGCCAATCATTATGCACGCTGACTTACAGCGCATCCGTGATGATGAAGAAATCAACGTTCACGTGGTATTGCACTTCATCAATGACGACGTGTCGAAAGGTGTGAAAGAGCAAGGTGGCACGGTTAGCCACATGATTTCTGAAGTCGAAGTCTCTTGCTTGCCGAAGAACCTGCCTGAATTCATCGAAGTTGACATGATCAACGTCGAAAAAGGTCAGATTCTGCACTTGTCTGACCTGAAATTGCCAGAAGGCGTCAGCCTGCCACAATTGGCAATGGGCGAAGACCACGACAACGCCATCGCGGCGATTCACTAAGGTTAATACTGATGGGAACCCCGATCCGCCTCATTGCAGGTTTGGGCAACCCCGGTAGCCAGTACGACAAAACCCGGCACAATGCCGGGTTTTGGTTTGTTGACGAACTGGCAAGGCGTTACTCCGGCAAGTTTGCTGTCGAGAAGCGTTTTTCCGGTGAAGTCTGTAAACTGCCAGTCGGCAGCGCCACGGTATGGTTGATCAAGCCCATGACTTTCATGAACCGTAGCGGGCTGGCAGTCAAGCAGTTAGCCAGTTTCTACCAAATTCCGGTGGAACAAATTTTAGTAGCGCACGACGAGCTGGACATTGCCCCCGGTGACGTGCGTTTGAAATTAGCCGGTGGTCACGGCGGACACAACGGTTTGCGTGATTGCCATGCGCATTTGAGCGCGGAGTATTGGCGGTTGCGCCTAGGTGTCGGACACCCCGGCGACCGTAATAAAGTGGTCGATTACGTGCTGTCACGCCCCTCGTTAGATGATGAAATCGTCATTTCACGGGCGATTGATAAAGCCGCCGATCAGATTGAATTGATTTTAGCCGGTGAGATGCAGAAGGCGATGAACGCGCTGCACACCAAATAAAGGTAAGACATCATGGGATTCAAGTGCGGAATTGTTGGGTTGCCAAACGTGGGTAAATCCACCCTGTTTAATGCTCTCACCAAGGCGGGCATTCAGGCAGCGAATTATCCTTTCTGTACGATTGAGCCGAACGTAGGTATCGTACCCATGCCAGACCCGCGTTTGGATGCGCTGGCGGCCATCGTTAAACCGCTCAAAATTTTGCCCACGACGATGGAATTCGTCGATATTGCAGGTTTAGTCGCCGGTGCGTCACAGGGCGAAGGCTTGGGCAATAAGTTTCTGGCGCATATCCGCGAAACTGACGCGATTGCGCAGGTGGTACGTTGCTTTGATAACGCCGACATTATCCACGTTGCGGGCAAAATTGATCCGGCTTCCGACATCGACACCATCAATACCGAGTTGGCGTTGGCGGATTTGGAGACGGCTGAAAAAGCGGTCAATCGTTTGACCCGTTCCGCTAAATCCGGCAGCAAAGATTTAGTTGCGCAAAAAGTGTTGGCAGAACGTTTATTCGCGCACTTGTCCGAAGGGCATTCGGCACGTTCACTGGAGATGACTCCCGAAGAACGTGCTTTAGCTATCCGTGAATTCCATCTGATTACCATCAAACCGTTGATGTTCATTGCTAACGTCAACGAAGATGGTTTTGAGAATAACCCGTATTTGGATCAAGTCCGCGAGATTGCCAAGCGTGAAAACGCAGTCGTCGTGCCGGTGTGTGCGGAAATGGAATCCGAACTCTCGCAATTAGACGATGCGGAACGCGATGAGTTTTTGGCAGGTATGGGGTTGGATGAGCCGGGTTTGAACCGCGTGATTCGCGCCGGTTACGATTTACTGGGCTTGCAGACGTATTTCACCGCTGGCGTGAAAGAAGTGCGGGCATGGACAATTCCGAAAAATGCAACTGCGCCACAAGCAGCGGGCGTGATCCATACTGACTTTGAACGCGGCTTTATTCGGGCGCAAACCATTGCGTATGAAGATTTCATTGCTTACAAAGGTGAGCAGGGCGCGAAAGAAGCCGGGAAAATGCGGGCGGAAGGCAAGGAATACATTGTGAAAGATGGCGATGTATTGAACTTC
>JBEUIR010000023.1:0-1117 GCA_040415395.1 Candidatus Thiothrix namsaraevi | reverse complement strand
TACTTCATTAGCGCGTTGGGGATGTTCCAGTGGAGTTCCCCAACGCCGCTTGTCATATCGACTTCTAGGCGTATCAATCCGGCTTTTTTGACTTTAATACGGCTGTTAGGGCTGCCTAACAAGTGGGCGATTAAGGTTGAGAATTCCGGCTCATGACCTACCAGCCAAATATTATCGTCACCGTTTGCGGCTAATGCTGCCAGTGCTTGCAGCGTGGTTTGGGTATCTGCGCCATGCGCTAACCACGGCACAATGACGGCTTTGGGGCAATTGGCTAAGTTTTCACGTAAACCTTGCGCGGTTTCTAACGCTCTTACCAGTGGGCTGCACAGCAAGTGGGTGGGCAGTAAGGCGTGGCGTTGGCAAAAGTCGGCAACCCGCTGCACTTGCTTGTGACCTTTGGGGGTAAGGCGGCGTGCTTCATCGGGAATCGGCAGATTGTGATCTTCCGCAGTGGCGTGGCGTAAAAAAGTCAGTGTGGTTGTCATGCGGGTTTTCGCTGTGAAAATAGGGCGGTGGTAGCGGCTAATCCAAAAATCAAGAAGCCGCTGATCAGGGGTAATACCGTGCCATGCCCTAATGACGGCGCAATCATCTCAGCGCACGGTTACGTCAGCATTGCTGGTTTCAGTCTGTTCGAGTAGTAATAAGTCGGCTTCCACGCCTGCCATTTCGCCCAGCATCCCAGTATAGCGGCGCAGATCGGCTTGTAATGCTGCCAGTTCCTGACGGAAGGCAAGGCGTTGTGCAGAGTCATTGAATGCGCCGGACACAGAGAGTTTGTGCCATTTGGCGGTGAACGGGCGGATAATTTGGTTCAGTACGATAATCGCCAGTTTGGTGAATTGCAGGCTGTCACGCCCGTGCTGTTTGATAATGCTGCGGGTGGTGGGAAACAGCGAGTAGATGCTGTCGAGCGCAGTTTGTTCATCGCCATCAGCGGTGTCGAGTGTTTGGGTGGTGATGCGGGTCAGGAGTTCGATGTACATTTCCCACGCGGCATCTCGGTCGGCATCCCCGAATTCGAGCGTGACTTGCAGGAATTGGGCGTTGAGTTGCAGGTTGGTCATTTTCCATTTTTTCAGCCAGTTTAGCCAGATCATGCGAGTTCCTTTGG
>JBEUIR010000022.1:0-15144 GCA_040415395.1 Candidatus Thiothrix namsaraevi | reverse complement strand
ATTAAGTACTGATTCAGCCCAAACCCGTAAGATGCACGGCATGGATGACGGGCGCACAATAACAACAAGAAGCCTTGGCTAACGATGGAACGGTTATGAGAAAGCCAGTCGGTCTGCACGTTAAGAACGTCAGACCGACCATTAACTTAACCATCTGAGCGTGGGTGAGTAGACCCTTAACAGATGAGAATCATAACAATAATACGTTCATGCAATGTGTACCGAGCAACAAGAATAACAAAAAACGCTCGGTTTTTCTTTTTTCCCGACGAAGTGTATTATTTTAATACAAGTCTCAAGCGGCTTGCACTGCAATTTGCCCCGCCGTATGCGTTACCCGATTTTGAGCATCCACATACACCAATTGTGGCTTGTGCAGACTCGCTTCTGCTTCAGCAAAGCTGGCATACGTACAAATAATAACCAAATCACCGGTACTGGCTTTATGTGCAGCCGCACCATTGATCGAAATAATTCCACTACCCGCTTCCGCACGAATGGCATACGTGGAAAACCGTTCGCCATTGGTAATATTGTAAATATGCAGTTGCTCATATTCACGAATATTGCCAATACGTAACAAATTATCGTCAATCGCACAGGAACCCTCGTAGTCCAACTCAGCATGAGTGACGGTAACACGGTGCAGTTTGGATTTGAGAAGCGTCAGCTCCATTAGCGATTCCTCCGGTAACAATCAAGCAGTAGTATTCTGCTCAATACTATTATGATGTTTCTGTTAATTTTTTCAATGTTAAGGGGATATTATCTATCAAACGTGCTTTGCCCAGCCACGCCGAACCCAATATCACCAAATCGGTATCATTTGCCGCAGGTGGCAACAAATCCAGCGCACGCCGGATTTCGACATAATCGGGGCGAAATCCAAGTGCCATCAGCGCCTGAGCTGCCTCTGCCTGCAAAGCAGCGTAATCCTGCCTACCTTTGTGCAGCGCGTCAACCACTTCACCGAGGGTCAAATGAAAACCGGGTGCGATTTTACGCTCAGCGGCTGTCAGATAGCCATTGCGGGAACTCATGGCTAAACCATCAGCCTCACGCACGGTGGGCAAACCTTCAATAAGAATATCCATATCCAGATCACGTACCATCTGGCGAATCAGCATCAATTGCTGAAAATCCTTCTCGCCAAACACCGCGACATCCGGTTGCACTAAGTGAAACAACTTGCACACCACGGTAGAAACGCCGGTAAAATGACCGGGGCGCGATGCGCCTTCTAATAATTCACTGACACCCGGCACTTCAACCTTTGTCGCCAGCCCACCCGTTGGATACATCAGTGCAGGTGTTGGCGTAAATACCAAATCCGCCCCACCCGCTTGCAACTTGCCGCAATCTTCCGCAAGAGTACGCGGGTATGCCACCAGATCCTCCTTGCGGTCAAATTGGGTCGGGTTGACGAAAATAGATACCACCACTTTGCTGCCGAGTTCCTGCGCCCGTTTCACCAAGGCAATATGCCCGGCGTGCAAATTCCCCATTGTGGGTACAAAAGCGATGGTTTCACCCGCTTTGCGCCAGCTTTTGAGTTCTTCACGCAAGGCGTCAATGGCTTGAACAATAATCATGGATGCTCTTTAGAAAAAACAATGTTGATCGGCGGGGAATGTGCCAGCTTTTACGGCTTGCACATACGCAGCCACGGCTTGCGGAATGGTTGCGCCCGCCCCGATAAAATCTTGGGAAAACTTCGGTGCACGCGGTGAAATGCCAAGCATGTCGTGCAAGACCAGCACTTGCCCGTCACATTCACGCCCCGCACCAATGCCAATGGTCGGAATATCCAGCGCTTGAGTAATTTGTGCCGCCAGCGTGACAGGGACGCATTCCAGCACCAGCATATCAGCCCCTGCATCCTGCAAGGCTTTGGCATCGTCCAGCATTTGTTTGGCAACAGCGTCATCACGCCCTTGTACCCGATAGCCGCCGAGTTTGTGGACTGATTGTGGTTGCAAACCCAAGTGCGCACACACCGGCACGCCGTGATGGGCAAGCTGTCTGATAGTAGCCACTTGCGGCGCACCGCCTTCTAATTTCACCATGTGAGCGCCACTTTCCTGCATCAAGCGGGCGCTATTACGCAGGGCAAGTTCGGGTGAGGTGTAACTCATAAAAGGTAAATCGCCAATGACCAAGGCGCGTTGGCTCATTTTAGTGACAGCACGGGTGTGGTAAACCATGTCATCCATCGTCACAGGAACGGTGGTTTCATGCCCTTGGATCACCATGCCTAATGAGTCCCCGACCAGAATCACATCGACCCCTTGCTCATCCAAAACCTTGGCAAAACTGGCATCGTAAGCGGTCAACATGACGATCTTTTCACCCTCACGTTTCATCTTGCGCAGGGTGGTAACAGTCACGCGGGCGGTTGGTTTACTCATGTGGGGCAGCTCCCAAAATCGGTTAAAATGTTGCAGTGCAGTTTACCATGCCAGCGTATCCCGCGTGCCACTGATGATGACACACGGGATAATCAAGATGATTATTAACCTCTGGCAATCAAAGCCGTAATAATCGGGACAAACACATCCCGCATCACCTCCACCAACAATTCAGTAAAAACGTGTCCAGGAGATTGCTCCACAATATCCTCTTGAGAAGCCATTGCAGGTATTTGAATTTGTTCATCCTGTTTGAGTTTTGGCGCTGCCAGGGTCACACAACCCTGAAGTGAGACAGCGAACAAAGCGGCACAAAGAAGTGGTTTCATTGATTTCATGGGGTTTGCTCCATATTGTGTTGTTTATCAGCGCGATCAATAGTAGCCACAATCAATAAGAAAAACTAATGAAATTGTTCATCTATCGTTCAGCAAATAGTTTATTGAAAATTTGCATAATGCATAAAAATAATGCATAGTATTTAGCCTAATCCGTATTAATAATAAGCAAATACAATGTGCAACAAAATTAATCAAGAAGGGCATATCCCACAAGATGGGGCAAAACTGATTGCTTTACGCAAAAGCATGAATCAAAGCCAGTCCAACATCGCCACACAGTTGGAAACCTTTTTAAAGCCACACATGAAAAAAGGCTTTTCAATCCTGCAACCTGATATTTCACGCCTCGAATGTGAAGACACGGCGCTAGATGTGCCAAAACTGCTTGCCTATGCGCACTTCTTCGGTGTTGACATCAGTATGCTGTTGAAGCCGCATTTTCAGACTTTTTGCCAAAGTGAGTTCCGGCTGCGTCACTTTGACACCGATGAACAAGCAGATCAGCACCTTTTTCAGCTTGAAAACGAAGGGCGAATGCTTGCTTACAGCCAATTTCCTTCGGCTTTTTTTGTGAGGCCGCATCAAAACAGTCAGCGCTTTCAGCAAATCGCACACCCTGACTATGTAGAAACGCATATTCATACGCTGGATTCGCTATTGAACTTTATTTTCTCACCCGTCAGTCGCTATAGCTGTGCAGGACGCGGTAAGATTTTGCAGCAGTACTTGGAGCATTTCCGCCAGAAACCCAAGCACTTACACTTTTTTTCACGGGCAGAATTTGCAAGCACCAGCCTATTTCCCAGCCTGATTTTGCTACCAAAAAAATCAACACTGATTATGCTGGCACCGGTAATGCAACCGGATAAGGGAGATGTGTTTCTGGAAATTCGTAGCGAGCTGATTTGTAAAGAAGTACACGATTTCTACATTCATACCGTGCAGTCGCTGGATGCAAACATTAGTTTGCTGAAGATTGGCATGGAAACGTTGGAATTGTTACAACAAGGCATCAACCTAGAAAGTGCTGTGCGATTTTTTTATGCGGAAGTCCAGAAACGCAGCCCAGAGGACAGTGCTGCGGTTCTGGAAAACTTCAGTTTGGATATTCAGGAAATGCTGAAAGAGTAAGGCAACTCAAAAGTCTTCTTGTTCGGCTTCCAAAATTGCCAAGCTAATGTGCTTGCCGAGGGTATCCTCCATGCCATGCCAATCCTTGTAAGCAACGATCTTTTCAGCAATTTTCGGCTTCATTTCGTGTGCTTCCATGTCGTCGCGGAGTTCTTTGACACCCGCATACAACTTGCTCATGTAGTCACCATAAGCGGTAACGATGGTGTTATCGCCGGTTGCACCGTGCCCCGGCACGATTTTGCTCAAGTTCATCGCAACAATGCGCTCAGCGTTTTTAACACTGCCGGGAAAACTGCCTTCATCCATTAAAATTAAGCGGGCGTTGCTGATGGCGTCACCCGTAAATAAAAGCTTGTCTTCCACTACTTCAAACATGACTTCGTTAGAGGTATGCGCCTTACCTTCCACCAAATGGGCTTTGACCGTGACATTGCCTACCTTGATTTCCTGATCTTGTGCCAAAACTTCGGTAGGGATGACTAGCTCAGTACCTGCTGTGGCTTTTTCAGTCATCGTATCCATCGTTTCAAGCCACGAATCGCCAGCGCCTTGCTTCGCCTCCTCAATCATGCCCGCACTGGCATAAAATTTAGCGTCGGCATTGTCTTCCTTAAACGCCTGATTGCCGAGCCAGTGATCACCATGAATATGGGTAATGAATACCTTCGTCACTGGCTTATCCGTGACTTTGCGGATATGCGCCAATACTGCACGCCCAATCGCTGCACTCGAACCGGGGTCAACCACCGCGACTTCACTATCCCCGACAATGAAACCGGGATTATTAATGAAACCTTGGTTCTCTTTGTCAGGCTGACCGGCAGGGCCATGAATCACATAGACATGATCCGATACCTTTTCGGCCTTGTAGTTATCAACGATGCCTTGATGAATGGCTTTCTCCGCTGCTGCCGCATTCAGACTGAACGTCGTCAAGGTAATGCCAGCAAGCCACAGTAACATGGGGTGTTTCATAGATTAATTTCCTCCTAATTAAATTTTCTGAGAACCTAGAGTGTATCCGATTACCGGAATTAGCTGAAATTTCTGTGGGTTTGTCTACAATAGGCGGCTTTATTGAGTCAGCACGCTGGTAGGCT
Source organism: Candidatus Thiothrix namsaraevi (assembly GCA_040415395.1). Classification (GTDB taxonomy): domain Bacteria; phylum Pseudomonadota; class Gammaproteobacteria; order Thiotrichales; family Thiotrichaceae; genus Thiothrix; species Thiothrix namsaraevi. The sequence goes on along the minus strand of JBEUIR010000022.1, from coordinate 10,161 downwards.
TTATACATGCAACACAACAACCGTCATCGCAAGGGCATTATCCTCGCTGGTGGAAGTGGCACACGCCTCTACCCCCTCACCCGCGCCGTCAGCAAACAACTGATGCCGGTCTACGACAAACCGATGATTTATTACCCGCTGACCGTGTTAATGCTCGCTGGTATCCGCGATATTCTCATCATCACCACCCCCGAAGATGCCGCACAATTCCAGCACTTGCTGGGCGATGGGGCGCAATGGGGGCTGAATATTGAATACGCCGAACAACCCTCACCGGATGGTTTGGCGCAAGCCTTCATCATCGGCGCTGACTTCCTTGGCAATTCCCCCGCGACGCTGATTCTGGGTGACAATATTTACTACGGCGAAGGACTATCCAGCCGTTTGCAAACCGTTGCGCAACAAACCACTGGCGCGACCGTTTTCGCTTACTACGTCAAAGACCCAGAACGCTACGGTGTTGCCGAATTCGATGCTAACGGCAAAGCGCTCAGCATTGAAGAAAAGCCTACCAAACCCCGTTCTAATTACGCAGTAACTGGCTTGTATTTCTACGATAATCAGATTGTGGATGTAGCCCGTGAAGTTCGCCCCTCCCCGCGTGGCGAATTAGAAATCACCACCGTCAACCAGATGTATCTGGAACGCGGGCAATTGCAAGTGGAAATGCTCAAGCGCGGCACCGCATGGCTGGATACCGGCACACACGCTTCCCTGCTGGATGCGTCCAACTACATCCGTGTTATTGAAGAACGCCAAGGCCTGAAAATTGCCTGCCCCGAAGAAGTCGCCTGGCGCATGGGTTATATCGGTGACGAACAATTATTACAACTCGCTGAACCGTTGAAGAAAAGTGGTTACGGCGTATACCTCACGGAATTAGTGAAATGAAGATTATCCCCACGAATATCCCCGACGTGCTGATCCTAGAACCGCAGGTGTTTGGCGATGCACGCGGTTTTTTTCTGGAAACTTGGAATAGTCAAACGTTTGCGGATGCAGGCTTAGAGCTGAATTTCGTGCAAGACAATCACAGCCGTTCGGGTCAAGGCATTTTGCGCGGAATGCACTACCAAATCCAAAACCCGCAAGGCAAACTCGTGCGTGTTACCAGCGGCAAGGTGTTTGATGTCGCGGTGGATTTACGTCAATCCTCAGCAACGTTTGGACAATGGACAGGCGCAGAACTTTCTGCTGAAAACCACCGTATGTTGTGGGTTCCGCCCGGTTTTGCGCACGGCTTTTATGTCATGAGCGAATCGGCAGATTTTTTGTACAAATGCACCGACTTTTACGCCCCCGCTTACGACCGCAGTTTGCGTTGGGATGACCCGACTGTGGGCATCGAATGGCCGTTGATCAATGGCGCACAACCTACGATTTCCACCAAAGACGAAGCGGGTAAAAACTGGCAAGAGGCAGATAAATTCGCATGAAAATATTACTCACTGGCGCACACGGGCAGCTCGGCTCGGAATTGCAAGCCACCTGCCCGGCGGGTATCACCCTGATTGCAACGGATCGGGATACGCTGGATATTACCGATCCGCAACAAGTCATCAATGCGCTGGAACAATATCGCCCGGATGTCGTCATCAACGGGGCGGCTTATACCGCCGTCGACAAAGCGGAAACCGACAGTGCCAACGCTTACCTGATCAACCACGCCGCCGCGCACGTCTTCGCCGCACAAGCCGCCTTGTTTGACTATTACCTGCTGCAAATCTCGACCGATTTTGTGTTTGACGGGCTGCAATCCACCCCGTACCTGCCAAATGCCATGGCGAAACCACTCGGTGTTTACGGCGCAAGCAAATTAGCGGGCGAACAAGCGGTACAATCTGCCTGCCCCAGTGCGGCTATTGTGCGCACCTCATGGCTGTATTCGGCTTACGGCAATAATTTCGTCAAAACCATGTTGCGCCTGATGCGTGAACGCGATTCCCTGGGCGTGGTCGCCGATCAAATCGGCACACCGACCTGGACAGGCACGCTTGCGGCAACGCTGTGGTCATTCATCGCGCAAAAACCGCAGGGTATCTTCCACTGTGCCGATAACGGCGTGGCAAGCTGGTACGATTTTGCCGTGGCTATTCAGGAAGAGGCATTGGCACTTGGATTACTCGACAAAGCCATCCCCATCAAGCCACTGCGTACCGATGAATACCCAACGCCAGCGCGTCGCCCCGCCTTTAGCGTGATGGATAGACGCGCAACGGAAGCATTACTGGGCTACACTCTACCGCATTGGCGCACCAGCTTGCGGCAGATGCTTATTCAATTGAAACAACAACACGTAACAGCATGACAACGACATACACACCTCACAACGTGCTCGTCACTGGCGGCGCGGGCTTTATCGGCACAAATTTCGTGCATTTTTGGTTGCAACAATACCCAGACACCCGCTTGGTGATTTTGGATGCGCTGACCTACGCCGGACGCTACGAAAATCTGCAACCGCTGGAAGGGCAAGCCAATTTCCGCTTTGTGCATGGCGATATTTTGGATCAGCCGCTGGTCGAGCAATTGCTGCGCGACGAAACCATCGACACGATTGTGCATTTCGCGGCTGAATCGCACGTTGACCGCTCGATTTATGGCCCCGATGCATTTCTGAAAACCAATATTGACGGCACACATAGCTTGCTGAAAGCGGCAAAAACCGTGTGGTTGGATGAGAAACCGGGGTTTGTCCACCGTTTCCACCACGTTTCCACCGATGAAGTGTACGGCACATTGTCCGCAACTGACCCTGCCTTCACCGAAATCACGCCATACGCACCGAATTCGCCGTATGCCGCCAGCAAAGCCGCGTCTGATCACGTAGTCCGTGCTTACCAGCACACCTACGGTTTGCAGACCACGACCAGCAATTGCTCCAACAATTACGGGCCTTATCAGTACCCTGAAAAGCTGATTCCGCTGGCGATTTCCAACTTGTTGCAAGGTAAACCCGTACCGATTTATGGCGATGGTCAGCAAATTCGCGACTGGTTGTATGTAGATGACCATAACCGTGGCATTGACCTGATTATCCGCACCGGGCGTATCGGTGAAACCTACAATATCGGCGGCAATAACGAACAGGCAAACCTGAGTTTGATCCACGAATTGTGTGCGTTGCTGGATGCGCGTTTCCCTGATTCGCCACACGTACCGCACAATCAGCACATTGTGTACGTGACCGACCGACCGGGGCATGACCGCCGTTACGCCATTGATAACAGCAAGATTTGCAGCGAATTGGGTTATGTGCCCGCAGAAACCTTCCAAAGCGGGTTGGCAAAAACGCTGGATTGGTATTTGAGTCACCCTGACTTCTGGCAAGGCGATGTCAAGCTGTTTGGCACACACGCCCCTTCGACTACGCTCAGGGAGCAGGCTTAATGCAGTGCCGTATTTGTGGCAGTAACGGCGCACACCGCCACTATGTCGCCAAGGAAATGATGCTCGGCTTGCGGAATGAACACCGTTATTTCCAGTGTGCGGATTGCGACTGCCTGCAAATCGAACAGATCCCGACCAATATTGCGGACTATTACCCAGAAAATTATTACTCCTACAGCGACGCGACCAAAGCAGGTGGCAAGGTTAAACAAACCTTAGCCAAGTGGCGGGATCGTTACGAAGTCAGCGGTAACTGCCTGATTGGACGGGTAATGCACTTGTGGATGCCGAATGCGAAACTCGCCACGCTGCGCCCGCTCAAGCTGAAACCAGCAACACGCATTCTGGATGTGGGCTGTGGGGCAGGACATTTATTGCATTCCCTGCACGAAGTTGGGTTTCAACACCTGTTGGGCATCGACCCGTTTAACCAGACGGACATCGTTTACCCCAACGGCTTGCGCATTGAAAAACGTGACATTTTCAGTGAAACCGGTGAATGGGATGTGGTGATGTTCCACCACTCCTTTGAACATTTACCGAATCAACGGACTAATTTGGGGCAAGCCTTCAATATCCTGAAACCGGGCGGAGTCGTCTTGGTGCGCGTGCCAACTGTGTCCTCGTATGTGTGGCAGGAATACGGCGTAAACTGGGTGCAACTGGATGCGCCGCGTCATTTGTACCTGCATTCAGTCAAGAGTATGCAGGCACTGGCAGAACAGGCAGGCTTTTTGTGCGAACAAGTAGTATACGATTCCAATGCACTGCAATTCTGGGGGAGCAAACAGTACGAACAGGATATTCCGCTACGCGACCCGCGTTCCTGGGCAGAATCACCGGAAAACTCGCTGTTTACCACCAAACAAATTCGTGAATTTGAACAACGCTCACGGGAATTGAACGCGCTGAATCAAGGCGATCAGGCGGCGTTTTACTTGAGAAAACCCGCATGAGTGTTAAGCCGAAACTGTTGGCAATTTCCTCTCCCGGCGGGCATTGGATTCAGCTTAATCGGCTGAGTGCGGGGCTGGAAGACCGTTACCAGATTGTGTATGCGATGCCTGCGGCGTTGTTCACTTCGACTTCGCGCAGTGAACGCAAAGTGTATTCGGTCGTGGATGTGAGTGCGGATGATAAGTGGCGCTTAATACCTTGTGCCTTACAAGTATTGTATATCTTATTGAAAGAACGCCCGCAAGCGATTTTGTCCACCGGCGCGGCACCGGGTGCGGTGGCGATTTGGCTGGGTAGTTTTCTCGGCATCCGTACCATTTGGGTAGACAGCATTGCCAACGTCAAACAGATTTCGCGGGCGGGTAAACTGGCACAAAAACGCGCCGATGTCTTCTTGACGCAATGGGAACATTTGAGCGACGGGCAGACTATCCAACACAAAGGAGCGGTCTTGTGATTTTCGTGGCAGTTGGCACGCAATTTCCGTTTGATCGCCTAATTCGCGCCGTGGATGAATGGGCAAGCCAACACTCCCTCAGCGGTATGGCACAAATTGCAGGCGGGGAATATTTGCCGCAAACCCTGCAATGGGAACGCTTTATGACCACAGCGGTGTTTAACCAACACTTGCAAAATGCCGATTTGATCATTTCACATGCAGGCATGGGCAATATCATTACCGCGCTGGAACACCGCAAACCCATTATCGTGATGAACCGTCAACACGCTCTCGGCGAACACCGCAACGATCACCAACTGGACGGTTTAGCTTGGATGGGGCAATTGCCGGGGGTGTACACCGCCTCGACTCAAGACGAATTGTATGCACTGTTGGCACGGCAACACACCTTGCAAGCTGCACCACTGGACAATGATTCCCGGCGGCAAACGCTGGTTGATTTCATTGATCAAGCGATTCGTGCTTCGACTGCACTCAGCAACCGAACATGAGTAATCCTTCCCTGCTGCTGACCAGCTTACTTTCGACGCTTGCCCGCTTTGCCGGGGTTGGGTTGAATTTTGCGGTGGCAATTGTACTGACACGCACCCTACCGATAGCAGAAGCGGGCATGGTATTCATGCTCATGACACTCGTGACTGGCATTTCGCTGTTCAGCCGTTTGGGGGTGGAACAGTGGCTGGTGCGCGATGTGGCGCGAATTCAGGACACGGATACGCAGCAGCAAGGCGTACATTTACGCGATGCTTACCGCATGGTGTTGATCAGTAGCGGTGTTTTCATGCTGGGCTGGCTGGTATTTGCCCCGCTATCCAAGCACTGGTTGTTTGATGATGCGATTCAAATGCTGCCGTTATTGCTGGCGGGAAGCGGCATTCTGTTTTTCAACTTGGTGATGTTAAATTCGTCATTTTTGAAAGCCATCCAGCATACCTCCGAGTCAATTCTGGTGCAGAATTCCTTGCCTGCGGTGGCTTATATGCTGCTGATCGGGCTGTTCTGGTGGAGCTTTAGCGACAATCAGCATTATCTGTTGCTGTATGTGGCATCACTGGCGGTGGCGGGGTTGGCATCGTTTTACTGGATACGCCCTTGGTGGAACAGTTTACACCCTGCCAAGCCAACCCGGTTTAGTATTAAAGCAGTATTGCAGCAGTCGTTACCACTCGCACCCGTATCATTTTTTTCCTTTTTGATGTTGTGGGCGGATACGCTGCTGACCGGCATATTGTTGTCGAATGAGGCTGTGGCGCTATTCACCGTCGCGGCGCGTTTATCGTTTGTCAGCCTGTTTTTTCTGGGGGCGTTGGATGCCACGATATACCCACGCTTACTCCGCATTCACCAACACCAGCCGGAACAACTGACACGGTTTTTCTGGCAAGCCACCGCTTTGGTAGCGGGAATGTTGGGGGCTGTCACGCTATTATTGTTGTTGCTGGGTGATCACTTACTCAGTGTGTTTAAACCGGAATATGTGCAAGCTGGCACGGCACTGGCTATCTTATTGGTAGCGCAGTGGGTGCGGGCGTTAAGCCTGACCTTTTCGTTTATGTTTATAGTGCAGGAACAAGTGCGCTATCTGAACAGCTTACTGGGGCTGGCGTTGGTCGTTAATGTAATCGCTAATTTAATGTTTATTCCAAAGTACGGCATTGAAGGGGCAGCGGGTGCAACACTCGTCGCCAATCTGGTGCTAACGCTGGGGGTCATCACACTGTTTTTCACAAAGCGTTTACTAAACACATCTGCCAGACGAGAATAGGAAGTGCAATGTTAAGAATTATCGCTATCCTATTCATTGTCTCGATTTTTATCCCGCTGGAATTTTATGTCATGGTGGGTTCGATCCGGGTCGAAACTTACCGCATTGTGCTGGGTTTAGCGCTGTTGTACGCGCTATTTAATTGGCGTGAAGTGCTGCAACAAGCGGATCTTGTTGATATTTTGCTATTGTGTTTGGTAGGCATTGTGTTCGCCAGTTTCTGGCACAATCATGGTTTGCAAAAAGCCATTGAATCAACGGGAATTTTTGCGATTGAAGTCATGGGTGCGTTTTATCTGGCGCGGTTATTTATTACGACCCCGCAGCGGTTTTACCGGGTCAACCAAACCTTCATCACGGTACTCGCCCTGCTCACGGCATTCACACTTTACGAAGCCTTAAACCAACACCGCATCTTGCATGAAATCGCCGAAAAACTGACGGGAAACCATGCCTTAGACCCACGTCTTTACACGTATCACTATATTCGTGCTGGTATTATGCGGGCAACCAGCTTGTTTGAACACCCTATTCTGTATGGCACGTTACTGGCATTGTTTTTCCCGTTTGCGCTCTTATTGGCTTTGCGTTTCCGTACCTTGAGTTATGTGAGCAAACTGGCGGGGATCATGGTTTCCATGTTACTGACATTATCGTCGGCACCGCTACTGGCGTTGATTTTTCAGGGATTTACTGCCATCTTGGTCAAGTTTTGGTATAACGCCCGGCAATTCTGGATTTCACTGTTTTTTGGCGGTCTGGCAACGGCATTGTTAATCGAAGCATCTTCCAACCGGGGATTTTTTGGCATTTTAATTTCGTACCTGACATTCAACCCCAATACCGGTTATTTCCGTATTCTACAATGGGAATACACTGCCGATGACATCCGCGAGAATCTGATTCTTGGAATTGCTCACCATGACTGGACGCGCCCCTATTGGATGGAATGGATGGGTAACAGCATTGACAGTTTCTGGTTATTGCTGATTCTGCAACACGGTGTCTTTGCCTTGGTCGTTTTATTACTCGCTTGTTTGTATGCGGTATTCCATGCCTTGAACTTGGCGCACCGACATAACGACCACTTCCGGTGGATGGTGTCTGCCTGGATTCTGTCATTCATGTCGCTGATTTTAATTGGCTTTACGGTGGACTATTTCGGCAAGTTGCAACCGCTGTTTTTCTTCATGTTAGGGGCAATTAGCTGGGCGCAATACTATCCTTTATGGAACCGTCAGGCAGAAGAATTGGTATCCACAAACGATTCCACCAATAATGCCCTCACCAATAACCTTAGAAACAACGACAAGACATGAGACTGCGTTTTATCAATCAAAGAATGTTTATGTGGCTGGTGTGGTTCCGTGACAGCTTGCTGTGGTTGCGTACCGGGTATTTCCGCAAGCTTTATGGCATGAATATTGCTCCAGATGTACGAATTTCGTTTAAAGCTCGCTTGGATAAGACTAATCCAAGGTGCATCGAGATCGGGGAAAAAACTTACATCGCGTTTGATAGCATTATCCTCGCACACGATTACGCGACCCGGCGGCATGGCGGTCAATTTGACCAAAAAACATGCATTGGGGCTAACTGTTTCATCGGCTGTGGTGCTATTATTTTACCCGGCGTGACTATCGGTGATCAGGTGATCGTCGGTGCTGGCAGCGTTGTCACCAAAGACGTGCCTGCGCATTCGATTGTGGCAGGTAATCCGGCAAAAGTTGTGCGTTCAGGTATTCAAACCATTGCTTACGGGAGATTAGCATGACGGCAAGCACAGAAATCAGCGTCATTCTGGTTTCTTACAATACGTCCAGTTACACACGCCGCGCACTGGAATCGCTGTTTCGCGAAACCCAACTGAGTACGTTTGAAGTCATTGTGGTAGACAATGCCTCCAGTGATGACTCAGTGAGCATGATTCGTCAGTTTTTTCCGCAAGTAACGCTGATTGAATCGGGTGCAAATTTGGGGTTTGCGGGCGGCGTGCAATTGGGTGCAGCACAGGCGCAAGGCAAATATTTGCTATTGCTGAACCCAGATACCGTGATCGTGAATGCGGCGGTGGATCGCTTGTTACGTTTCGCCAAACAGTACCCTGACAGCGGCATCTGGAGCGGCGTTACCCTCAACAATGACATGAGCTTGAATACCCAACACGCCTGGAGCAAACCGAATCTACGCGACCTGTTTTACAGCGCCGTTGGCTTGAGCAAGCTGTTCAGCAAAACGTGTTTCTTCAATAATGCCAATTACGGTTGCTGGGAGCGTGACACCATTAAGGATGTGGATATTGTGTCCGGCTGCTTCTTCCTCACCACGCGCACATTGTGGGACAAGCTCAGCGGTCTCGATGCTACTTTCTTCATGTATGCCGAAGAAGCCGATTATTGCTTACGAGCCAAAGCCTTAGGCCATCAACCTATCGTAACGCCTGATGCCCGCATCATCCATCATGGCGGTGTGAGCCACAGCCATTTTTCAGGCAAGCAAATCAAGTTGCTCAAAGGCAAAGTGGAACTGGTTAACCGCCACGTAGTGGCATGGCAGCGCCCCGTTTACAAAGCGCTGCTGTATTGGTACGTGCTGAACAAATACCTTGTGCATACTCTCTTCAAACCGAAATCGGTGCAACAGCGTGAATGGCAAACCGTGTTCGCCAACCGTGCTGATTGGTTGCAAGGGTATCGTTGATGGCGAGTGTGATTGTACCCGCACACAATGAAGCCAGTGTGATCCGCCGCTGTTTGGATAGCCTCAAGGATCAAGCCGACCTCGACACGCTGATTGTGGCGTGTAATGGCTGCACGGATAATACGGCGGAGATTGTGCGCAATGAATATCCCCATGCCATCTGCCTTGATATAGCCCAACCTTCCAAAGTCAATGCCCTGAATGAAGCCGAAAAACACATCACAAGCTGGCCGGTGTTTTACCTTGATGCCGATACGCGCTTATCACCTAACGCGATTCAAGCCATTACCGCCACCATGGCAAGCGGCAGCCCCTTATTAGCAGCACCCGAACCGGTGATTGATACCTCGCAATCTTCTTGGCTAGTCAAACAGTATTACCGGCTGTGGCTACAACTCCCCTACATTCGTGAAGGGGTAGTAGCTACCTGTAGTTACGTCATCAGTCAGACGGGGCGGCAACGTTTTCAGGTGTTTCCAGACATCATTAACGATGATGGTTTCGTGCGCTGCCAATTTGCGGCGCCCGAACGCCATAACATTGCAGGCACACAAATATTTATTAGCGCCCCCCGTAACCTGAGCTCTTTGATCAAGATTAAAACGCGGGCACGTCTGGGGAATATGCAACTGGCTGCGGCTAAACTTTGCACTAAAGTAGACAAAAAAGCTTACTCTAGCATCTTACTCGATAAACTTTTCAGCCGGAATGCTGTACCCGCCATGATCTACCTGTTGATTGCAAGTGTTATTCGTTGGCGGGCTGCACGGCAATACCGCTACTTACAAACTTATATTTGGGAGAAAGATCAGTCTTCGCGCTGAAATACTTAATCAGGCAGACGCATAATATTTCGATCAATGCCACTTGTATTTTTTTTACGACAAAA
>JBEUIR010000021.1:0-15347 GCA_040415395.1 Candidatus Thiothrix namsaraevi | reverse complement strand
ACGATCCGACTTAACCCAAGATGGGAAGGGATTGTCAGGTACGTTTAAATCTGTACCAGACCGTAGCGATCTGCCAGCCGAAATTAATGAATCACTGATCGTGGAATTGTACTCCAAATAATCATTGATCCGTTCGAGAGGAAAAGTATGACCTCGAAAACAACAGAATTGCTGAAACCACGCAATGTTCATGTGCAAGAGACAGGTTTAAATACCTATCGTATTACGCTTGAGCCATTAGAGCGTGGTTTTGGTCACACGTTGGGTAATGCCTTGCGCCGTATCTTGCTGTCCTCTATTCCGGGCAGTGCGGTAACGGAAGTGCAAATTGCTGGCGTGGTACACGAATACACCAGCATCGAAGGTGTGCAAGAAGATGTGGTTGAGATTCTGTTGAATCTCAAAAACTTGGCAATTCGCCTCAATGCCCGCGATGAAGCAACCTTGACCCTGAAGAAAAAAGGCAAGGGCGTTGTAACCGCAGCGGATATTGAGCGTGATCATGATGTGGACATCATTAATCCTAATCATGTGATTGCACACATAACCAAGGATGACACTGATCTGGAAATGAGCCTGACCATTACCCGTGGTCGTGGTTATCAGCCAGCATCAGTACGCCGTGGCCCAGACTCCCCTGAGTTGCCGTTAGGCACTTTGGTGTTGGATGCCAGCTACAGCCCGATTACGCGCGTTGCCTACAATGTGGATAGCGCCCGTGTTGAGCAGCGTACTGACATGGACAAGCTGGTGCTGGAAATCCAAACGAATGGTTCCGTTAACGCGGAAGAATCCATTGGGATGGCAGCACAGATTCTGCAACAGCAATTGGCAGTATTCTTCGATTTACGTATTGAAGAGCCGGTTCGTCGTGAAGAATCTCAACCAGAAATTGACCCGATTCTGTTGCGTCCGGTTGACGATCTGGAACTGACTGTACGTTCAGCTAACTGCCTGAAAGCAGAGAACCTGTTCTACATCGGTGATCTCGTACAACGTACTGAGACTGAATTGCTGAAGACTCCGAATCTGGGCAAAAAGTCTTTGACTGAAATTAAAGATGTGCTGGCACAGCATGGTCTGACACTGGGAGCTAAGCTGGATAGCTGGCCTCCGGCAGGTCTCGATCACCGTGACAGCAAAGTGGCTTAACCACGGGTTTTGAAGGATATAGAAGATGCGTCACCGTAATACTGGTCGTCAATTAAGCCGCGACAGCAGCGCCCGTAAAGCCCTGCTGCAAGCGCTGACCAACTCACTGCTTCGTCACGAGACGATCAAAACAACTCTGCCAAAGGCGAAAGAATTGCGTCGTGTAGCGGAGCCACTGATCACCCGTGCGAAAGAAGACTCTGTTCACAACCGCCGTATTGCCTTTTCACGTTTGCGTGATAAAGAAATAGTTGGCAAACTGTTCAACGATCTTGGTCCACGCTTTAAAGAGCGTCAAGGTGGTTATCTGCGTATTATCAAGTGCGGTTTCCGTGCGGGTGACAATGCGCCGATGGCTTACGTTGCACTGGTTGATGAAGCAGACGCTGCGCAAGCCGCAGCCGAGTAAGCAGCGCTTCATGCTTCCTGAGAAGGCCGACATTGTTCGGCCTTTTTGCGTTTCTCATCTTCAGGGGATAGTATGCAAAATGATCCGCAAATAGTTACCGCAGAAAGCGCTCGTAAAACAGCTAAGTTTTTTTATTACGGCAATTTGTTGGCAGTAATCATTCCCTTCCCGGTGTTTATTTTATGGTTTGGGGCTGGAATATTGGTTTATGCGATGTTGCGCCACCACCCTAACCCGCGAGTAGGCTACTATACACAGATTGCCACCTATCATTATTACGGTTTGGCGGGTGGTTTGGTGCCGATATTGACCTTTGCCCCCGGTGATTTCTTTATGAATTGGTGGTGGGCGCTGTGGATTATCTGTGTTGTGGTGTTAGTACCTTTGTCTATTCACCAACTCCTGCGGATTAATCGCGAAGCTTGGCAAGATACTGTTAAGCCCTTATCCCACTGAGGAGTGGAACATGCCTGAATTACGTCATGATTGGCGCATCGAAGAAATCAACGCTTTGTTAGCCATGCCCTTCAGTGATTTGATGTTTGCTGCGCATCAAGTGCACCGGGAAAATTTCCCAGTGAATCAGGTGCAAGTGAGTACCTTGCTGAGTATCAAAACCGGCGCGTGCCCGGAAGATTGCGGCTATTGTTCGCAAAGTGCAAAACACGATACCTCGCTGGAACGCGAAAAGTTATTGCCACTACAGGAAGTCATCGACTCTGCTAAAATCGCGCAAGTACAGGGGGCAACCCGTTTTTGCATGGGGGCTGCGTGGCGTAATCCTACCGACAAAAACCTTGAACGTGTCATCGAAATGGTTCAAGCGGTCAAAGGCTTAGGGATGGAAACCTGCGTCACCTTGGGCATGTTGACTGACCGTCAGGCAGACCGTCTCAAAAACGCAGGGTTGGATTATTACAACCATAATCTCGATACCTCGCCAGAATTTTACGGCAATGTGATTTCTACCCGCACCTTCCAAGACCGTTTGGATACCTTGGAGCATGTGCGTAATGCGGGCATCAACGTGTGTTCCGGCGGTATTTTGGGCATGGGTGAAACCCGTCAAGACCGGGCGCGTCTGTTGCAGCAATTGGCGAATATGAAATTTCACCCCGAATCCGTGCCTATCAATGATTTGGTTAAAATCGAAGGCACACCATTGGCTGGAGTGGAAAAACTTGACCCGTTTGAGTTCATCCGTACCGTCGCGGCAGCGCGTATTATGATGCCGAAATCTTATGTGCGTTTATCGGCTGGTCGAACCGAGATGACCGATGAAATGCAGGCGTGGTGTTTCTTTGCCGGTGCCAATTCTATTTTCTATGGCGAAAAATTATTGACCACTGACAATCCCGGTGAAAGCCACGACCAGCAATTGTTCGCACGTCTGGGGATTCAGGCAGAAGCAGGGCAGGCTGGCAGCGTTCACATATAAGGAGCAGGGCATTATGCATTACCCACAGTCCTACGATGTCATCGTCATCGGTGGCGGACACGCCGGAACCGAAGCCGCGCTGGCTGCTGCGCGTATGGGGCAGCGTACTCTCTTGCTGACCCACAATATCGAAACCATCGGCGCAATGAGCTGCAACCCCGCCATCGGTGGTATCGGCAAAGGGCATTTGGTCAAGGAAGTCGATGCGATGGGCGGCGCAATGGCGCACGCCGCTGACCGTGGTGGTATCCAATTCCGCATCCTCAATTCCAGCAAAGGTGCGGCAGTGCGAGCGACTCGCGCCCAAGCAGACCGCATCCGCTACAAATCCGCGATTCGCACCATTGTCGAAAACCAGCCCAATTTGCAGCTATTTCAACAAGCGGTGGATGATTTGCTCGTGGAAGGCGATCGGGTCGTGGGGGTGCGTACCCAAATGGGCTTGAGTTTTTCCGCCCGCGCAGTAGTGCTAACGTCAGGGACATTCCTTGCGGGCAAAATCCACATTGGTTTAAGCAATCATGCCGGTGGACGTGCCGGTGATCCGCCCTCCATTGCATTGTCGCAACGTTTACGCGAACTGCCATTTCGGGTTGATCGCCTAAAAACGGGTACGCCGCCGCGCATTGATGCCCGCAGTATCGACTTCAGCAAGCTGGAAGAGCAACCCGGTGATACGCCTACGCCCGTGTTTTCGTTTCTGGGCAGTGTCGATGAACACCCACCGCAAATTTCGTGCTACATCACCTATACCAACACCGAGACTCACGACATTATCCGTGGCGGTTTAGACCGTTCGCCCATGTATACCGGCGTGATCGAGGGCATTGGCCCGCGCTATTGCCCGTCGATTGAAGACAAGGTGGTACGCTTTGCCGACAAAGACCGCCACCAGATTTTCATCGAACCCGAAGGGCTGGACACACACGAAGTCTACCCCAACGGCATTTCCACCAGTTTGCCGTTCGATGTGCAATACGCGCTGGTGCGCTCAATGGCAGGCTTGGAAAATGCGCACATTACTCGCCCCGGCTACGCCATTGAATACGATTTCTTTGACCCGCGTGATCTCAAGCCGACCTTGGAAACCAAAGCGGTGCAGGGTTTGTTTTTCGCAGGGCAAATCAACGGCACAACGGGCTACGAAGAAGCTGCCGCACAAGGTTTGCTCGCAGGTTTGAACGCCGGTTTATACGCCCAAGAAAAAGATGGCTGGTATCCACGTCGTGACCAAGCTTACCTCGGTGTATTGGTGGATGATTTAATCACGCTAGGCACGAAAGAGCCGTACCGCATGTTCACCAGCCGCGCCGAACACCGTTTATTGCTACGTGAAGACAATGCCGATTTGCGCTTGACTGAAATAGGGCGCGAGCTAGGTTTGGTCGATGACGTGCGCTGGGCAGCATTTTGCACCAAGCGTGAAGCGATTGAGCAAGAACAGCAACGCCTCCGCGCCACGGTATTGCAACCCACAGCGGTCAGTGTGGAAGATAGCCAGCGGGTATTCGGCGATGTTTTGTCTCGTGATTACAAATTACACGACTTATTGCGCCGCCCTAATGTCACTTATGCCGCCCTAACCAGTCTGCCAGCGGTTGGCAGCCCTGTTACCGATGAAAAAGTGGCGGAACAAGTCGAAATTCAGTGCAAATACGCCGGATACATTGAGCGCCAGCACGACGAAATCGACAAACAGCGTCGCCACGAAGAAACTCGCCTGCCGGATTGGTTGGATTACACCCAAGTACGCGGTCTGTCTAACGAAGTCCGCCAGAAATTGCAAATGCAACGCCCTGCGACCGTTGGGCAAGCGGCACGCACACCCGGCATTACCCCCGCCGCGATTTCTTTATTGCTGGTGCATTTGAAAAAGGCAGGTTGAGGCATGGAGGTGGATGCTCGTGAAAAACAATTGCTCAACCGTTACCTGCAATTATTGCAACGCTGGAACAAAGTTTACAATCTGACAGCGGTGCGTGATCCGGCGGAAATGCAGTCCTTGCATATCGCGGATAGCCTGAGTGTTGCGCCCTATTTGCGGGGTACGACGTGCCTTGATGTAGGCAGCGGGGCAGGGTTGCCGGGGATTCCGCTGGCGATTGTTCAGCCGCACCGTCAATTTACCTTGCTTGATACCAATGGCAAAAAAACCCGTTTCATGCAACAAGCGGTGTTGGAATTGGGCTTATCCAATGTGACCGTGATTCAAACCCGTGTTGAAAGCTGGCAGCCTGTCGGGTGTTTTGACGCGATTATCAGCCGGGCTTTCGCTTCCCTACAGGATTTTGTGACCTTTACCGGCAAACATGCCTGTGAAAATGGTATCCTCTACGCCATGAAGGGGCGCTACCCTGACAGCGAACTGGCAGAATTGCCCAGCGGCTGGCAGGTAATGGCGCAACACACCCTGCACGTACCCGATTTGGATGCAGAACGGCATCTGTTGGAATTACAGCACGTATAAGCGAGAACCATTTCATGACGCGAGTTATCGCCATCGCCAATCAAAAAGGCGGCGTCGGCAAAACCACCACCACGGTCAATTTAGCTGCCTCTTTAGCCGCGATGAAGCGCCGTACCTTACTGGTGGATATGGACCCGCAAGGCAATGCCACCACTGGCGTTGGTTTAGAAAAGCACGGGCAAGCCGTCACCTTGACGGATGTGCTGTTGGGTGAAGCTCATGCTGCTGATATTTTGGAGGAGCTACCCAATAGTTCCCTGCATGTATTACCCGGCTCACCGGATGTGACGACAGCCGAAGTCAAGTTGATGAGCCGTGAGCGGCGTGAATACCATTTGCGTGATGCGCTTGCCCCTCTGCTCAATGATTACGATTACATCCTGATTGATTGCCCTCCCTCCCTCAATATGCTCACGGTTAATGCACTGGTGGCGGCGGATGGGGTGATTATTCCCATGCAATGTGAATATTACGCGCTGGAAGGCTTGAGTGCCTTGGTCGGCACGATTGAGCGCATTACCCAGACAGCCAACCCGACGCTGCAAGTGATGGGTTTGGTGCGCACCATGTACGATCCGCGCAGCAATTTGGCACGTGACGTATCCGAGCAGATTCAGGCATTTTTCCGTAATAAAGTCTACAATACGGCGATCCCGCGCAATATTCGCTTGGCAGAAGCCCCCAGCCACGGTCTATCCGTATTGGAATACGACAAAGGTTCACGTGGTGCATTGGCTTACCTTGCTTTAGCAGCCGAAATGTTGCGCAAAGATTCCAGCAAAGTGGCAGCGGATGGAGAAAATGCATGGTAAAAAAACCGGCGTTGGGTCGTGGCCTCGACATACTGCTCAGTTCAGTACGCGGCGACGGCGAACAGGCGGATGATACCGTTCTGAAAAAACTTCCCGTTGAACGCATTCGCCCCGGTCAGTACCAACCCCGTACCCGCATGAACCCTGACGCTCTACAAGAGCTGGCAGATTCCATCAAAGCCCAAGGCTTGGTGCAGCCGGTGGTGGTGCGTAAACTCGGCGGCGGTGAATACGAGCTGATTGCCGGTGAACGCCGTTGGCGGGCGGCACAGTTAGCGGGTTTGCATGAAATCCCGGCGGTCGTGCGCGAAATCCCTGATCAAGCCGCTGCTGCCATGTCGCTGATTGAAAATATCCAGCGCGAAGACCTGAATGCGTTAGAAGAAGCGGGTGCGTTACGGCGTTTGATTGACGACTTTGGTTTGACTCATCAACAAACCGCCGACGCGGTAGGGCGTTCGCGGGCGGCCGTCACCAATCTGCTGCGTTTGTTGGAATTACAGCCAGAAACCAAAGCCTTAGTCGATGCCGGACAGCTTGAAATGGGTCACGCCCGTGCCTTGTTGGCTCTGCAAGGTCAACAGCAAGTCGATGTGGCGCAAAAAGTTGCCGACCGTCAGCTTTCTGTGCGCGAAACCGAGCGTCTTGTGAAAAGCCTGTTAGACACTGTTCAAAAATCAACGCCTGAGTTTAAGTCATCACCCGATATCTTAAAGTTGGAGCAAACCCTAGCCGATACCCTTGGTGCTAAAGTGGCGATTCGCTACAACCGTACAGGCAAGGGTAAATTGGTCATTGAATACAATAGCTTAGATGAGCTTGACGGCATTCTTGGTCATATTCAGTAAATTTTATGCTCAAGGTGTTGCTGTGAAGCTGGAATCGCTGCATAATACGCGCCTTGTTTTTCGGATTGGTTTTTCGGGAGAATACCCTTGCCTAACATAGCTTCAGCTAAGAAACGTGTTCGCCAGAGCGAAGTAAGCCGTATGCACAACCGTCATATGCGCACACGGTTACGTACACAAATTAAAAATGTCCTGCGTGCTATCGACGCTGGCGACCGCGAAGCTGCCCTGTCTGCTTATCAAGCGGCTGTGCCGGTGATTGATTCCATTGCTGACAAAGGTATCATTCACAAGAATAAAGCAGCACGCCATAAAAGCCGTCTGAACGCACATATCAAAGCACTGCAAGCTTAATCATTACGATTGGTTTGGGGTGATTTCTAAAGCCGGTACACAAAACCGGCTTTTTGTGTTGGTGTGGCGTTTATGCTGAAAGTTGGTTTAACGGGTGGTATCGGTTGTGGTAAATCCACAGCAGTGCAACGTTTTCGAGAACTTGGTGTACCGGTTATCGAAGCGGACTTGATTGCTCGTGAAATTGTTTCAGTAGGGCAGCCTGCCTTGCAGGAAATTGCTGATTACTTTGGCTCGCAGGCACTGCAAGCTGATGGTGTACTTGATCGTGCGTGGCTACGTCAAGCTGTTTTCAGTGATCCCCAACGCTTACAGCAACTCGAATCCATTCTTCATCCGCGCATTCGCGCTGAAATCCTTGCCAGAATTGCCGCTTGTACAGACAGCGCTTATGTGATCGTTGACGTACCCCTATTGTTTGAAAAGGGCTATACTCACCTTTTTGAGCGAATCTTAGTAATTGATTGTTTGCCAGATCAGCAGGTTTTGCGGGTCAGGCAACGCGACGGCAGTGACGATGGTGTGATTACGTCTATCATGCAATCGCAAATTGGGCGGGAGGCACGTTTGCAGCAAGCTCATGACGTTATTAGCAATACCGCGTCAATTACTGATTTTTATGAAAAAATTGATGATTTAAATATTAAATACATAAAATTGTCAGAAGCTTAGTTGCTTGTTCTATTAGCTTTTTGGTATAAAGGCAATTCAATAGGGCTTGTAAGTGTTTTATGATGATTTATGCACAACCGCTGAGTGAAGACATCCGCCGAATTTCCGAGCCATACATGATTGGTTATGAGCAGCCGTTAAACGAAAAAATCCGATTATTTATGCGATTGGAATTGCTAATGGGGCGATTTCAATACCATATTTCTACTGATCCTAAACCTGAGGATACGGTAGCGGCACTGCATTTGTTGCTGGATCTGTATAATCTTTCTGCCCGCCTCGATGTCAAAAGCGAAATCCTGAAAGAAATTGACCGCATGGGGCAATCAGCACGTTTGTTATTGCGTCGCGAAGATGCGGATGCTGCGCGTCTTGATGCGGTACTAGAAAAACTCAACCATCACAGCGACGTGTTGTACCAGCAGCGTGGGCAACTGGGGCAACATTTAAAAACGCACACGTTTTTCAATAGTTTGCGCCAACGCTCTACCTTGCCGGGTGGTTTGAATGGTTTTGATATTCCCCTGTTTCATTATTGGCAAGAGCAAGCAATTAATGTGCGGGTCGAGGATTTGCGTGAATGGATTGAGCCCTATGTGACCGCGAATGCCGCTGCGCGTGAGTTGCTGAATATCGTGCGTGATTTTGGTGAGCGCCATGCAGAAGTAGCTAAGGAAGGTTTCTATCAGTCAATGTTGGAATCGCGCAAGCCGTATCAAATGATGCGAGTGGAATTGCCAGATAGCGTTGACTATTACCCCGAAATCAGCGCGGGCAAACAGCGTTTCACGCTGCGCTTTGTGAATGCGGATATGCTGGCGGAACGTGGTAAGCAAAATCAAAAAGATGTGAATTTTACCTTGGTACTGTGCTCTTTCTGATAACAGTGCCTGGACAATGCATGACAGCAAGCGGGCTTTTTAGCCCGCTTTGCGTTTGTGGCATGGATTATTTGGCACATCGCTAAAGAATACCTTGTCTAGGCTTGCCCCTGAGGGCGACTTAGGCTTTACTATCTTTATTTACCCGCATGAGCAGGATTGTGTATGCCGAAAAAACAGGCGGATGTCAGCGATGCCCCAGCCAATTTTGAAACCGCGATGCTGGCGTTAGAAACGCTGGTACAGCGTATGGAAAGTGGCGAGTTATCCTTGGAAGATTCCCTCAAGGAATTTGAACGCGGTGTGTCGTTAACGCGACAGTGCCAAGAGGCGCTCAAGGCGGCAGAGCAACGGGTCAAATTGCTGAGTGCGGATGGTCAGGAAAGTGATTTTCCGCAGCAAGGGGATGCCTGATGCTGAATGTGCGTAATCGTTTGCAAGCGTGGCAGGAGCGTATTGAGGCGGTGTTGGAGGATACCTTGCCACCAGCGACTACCCATCCGGCAGTATTACATGAAGCCTTGCGCTATTCGGTGCTGAATGGCGGGAAGCGGATGCGCCCGCTGTTGGTGTATGCCACCGGGGAAGCCTTGGGGATTGCGCCGGAGCATTTGGATATTCCGGCGGCAGCGGTGGAGCTGATCCATGTGTATTCGCTGGTGCATGACGATTTACCGGCAATGGATAACGACGATTTACGCCGGGGTAAACCAACCTGCCACAAGGCTTTCGATGAGCCAACGGCGATTTTGGTCGGGGATGCTTTGCAAGCCTTGGCATTTCAGGTATTGGCGGCACACCCCCGGATGACTGCTTCCCCCGCGCAACGTTTGCGGATGATTGAATTATTGGGGCAGGCAGCAGGTTCGCGCGGCATGGTCGGCGGGCAAGCGCTTGATCTGGCTGCCGTCGGGGAAACCCTGACCGAGATAGCCTTGGAAAACATGCACATTCATAAGACGGGCGCACTGATTCGTGCGAGTGTGCTGTTGGCGGCGTATAGTGTGGAAGCATTGGATGCCCAGCGTTTGCAACAACTGGATCATTTCGCTAAATGCATCGGTTTAGCATTCCAAGTACAGGACGATATTCTGGATGTGGAAAGTGATACCCAGACCTTGGGTAAAACCCGTGGCGCTGATGAGGCTGCTGGTAAGCCGACGTATCCTTCCATCATTGGCTTGTCCGCTTCCAAAATGAAATTACAGGATTTGTATGACGAAGCGTTGAGCGCTTTGGTATCCTTCGACGAATCAGCGCATTTGTTACGTGAAATTGCCGAGTTCACGGTTAAGCGCATACGATAAATACTAATAGCAAGATTAGAACCCACCACAGTACCCATATTTACGGTTTGACGATTAGGGGTTAGCCAACGTGCTTAATACGATTCATTCGCCTGACGAGTTGCGTCATTTGGAGCTGGAGCAGTTGCCAGCAGTGTGCGCCCAAGTGCGCGAATTTTTGCTGAATTCAGTCTCCACAGGCGGAGGACATTTTTCCTCCAATTTAGGCACGGTCGAGCTGACGGTAGCGCTGCATTACGCTTTTGATACGCCGAAAGATAAGTTGGTGTGGGATGTGGGGCATCAGGCTTACCCGCATAAAACTCTTACCGGGCGACGTGAGCAAATGAGCACCATTCGCCAAAAAGACGGCTTGGCGGGTTTCCCGAAACGCAGCGAAAGTGAATACGATACCTTTGGGGTGGGGCATTCCAGTACCTCGATCAGTGCTGCCTTAGGCATGGCGTTAGCCGCACAACATAAGGGTGAGGATTACCATTCGGTCGCGATTATTGGTGACGGTGCGCTGACGGCGGGGATGGCGTATGAGGCGCTGAATCATGCAGGCGATTTAGACGCTAACCTAATCGTGATCCTCAATGACAATGAAATGTCGATTTCACCCAACGTTGGCGCTTTGCGTAAATACCTGACCCGTTTGTTGACGGGCCGGATGTATTCCACCATGCGGGAAAGCGGTAAGAAAGCCTTGTCGCACAGCAAGTCGCTGTCCAAATTGGCAAAGCTGACCGAGGAGCACATGAAAGGCATGGTGTTGCCGGGTACGCTGTTTGAGGAGATGGGCTTTAAATATTACGGTCCGATTGACGGGCATGATGTGGAAGAGCTGGTGCGGGTGCTGCAAAATCTCAAAAGCATTAAAGGCCCGCGCTTATTGCATGTGCTGACACAAAAAGGCAAAGGTTACGAGTTAGCCGAGGAAGACCCATGCACCTATCATGGCGTGGTTCCCTTCAATTTGAAAACGGGATTGGTTGCCAGCTCAAAAAAATCTACCCCCACGTATACGCAAGTGTTCGGGCAATGGTTGTGTGATATGGCTGAACAGGATGCGCGTTTGGTGGGGATTACTCCGGCGATGCGTGAAGGTTCGGGCTTGGTGGCATTTTCAGAACGTTTCCCTGAGCGTTATTTCGACGTTGGCATTGCAGAGCAACACGCAGTTACGTTAGCGGCGGGCTTGGCGTGTGAAGGTTTGAAGCCGATAGTGGCGATTTATTCGACTTTTTTGCAACGCGCGTATGATCAATTGATTCACGATGTGGCAATTCAGAATTTGCCGGTGGTGTTTGCGATTGACCGAGCTGGGTTGGTCGGCGCGGATGGCCCTACCCATTCAGGGAATTACGATTTGTCGTTCTTGCGTTGCATCCCGAATATGGTGGTGATGGCGCCTGCCGATGAAAACGAATGCCGTCAGATGTTGTATACCGCTTTTCAGATGGATTGCCCCACCGCAGTACGCTACCCACGTGGCAAAGGGATTGGGATTGAACCCCAGACAGAGATGCAAGCGTTGCCATTAGGCAAAGCGGTAAAGTTACGCACCGGTCACGCGATTGCCATTGTGCTGTTTGGCTCGCTCCTGCCTGAGGCACGGGCTGCTGCTGCCGAACTGAATGCCACGCTGGTCAATATGCGCTTTGTTAAGCCGCTGGATAAGGCGATGTTGCGGGAGTTGGCGCAATCCCATGAACTGTTGGTGACGTTGGAAGACAATGCGGTGATGGGTGGGGCAGGCAGTGCGGTAAACGAATATTTGCACGAAGCAGGGTTGATGGTGGAGGTGTTGAATCTGGGTTTGCCGGATAACTACATTGAGCACGCGCAACGTGAGGAGCAATTGACGAGTTGTGGTTTAGATGCGCAGGGTATTGTGCAGCGGGTCAACGCCGGTTATGGCGGACGGATTCGCAATGGCGTAATGTTGTATCCTGTGCCACAATACAGTACCCATTAATGTGCCAGAAATCGACTATAATCCCCTAAAAAGTTTGATTTCGTCTGTATTTCCCAATTCCTGAGGAGTTGTTTCATGAAGTTTATTGTTGGCTTTTTCAGCCTCGAATGGATGCGTATTTTTGATTTTATTGCGCCATTGGCTATCCGCCTGTTCCTTGCCCCGATGTTTTGGGTAGCTGGCGTTAAGCATTTGGGGCTGTTCTCCAGTTCCGATTTTGTGATTTATAATCCGTTAACTTGGGTCAATACGGAAGCTTTCCAGCAAAGTGTAGCCGCCATGAACAATGCTGTCTTTTCCGGGATGGGGACTGAGACCTTGTTGATTTTGATTGGTACGATTGAAATTGTTGCAGCCATTTTCTTGGTGTTGGGGTTTGCGGTGCGTTGGGTGGTGTTGGCGTTGATGTTCGTCGTCGTAGTGCTGGGTTTGATGTCGATGGGCGAAGCAGGGTTTTTCGCTACCATGCAGCAATTGATTATGAGCCACGGCTATACCGACATGACAAATAATATCACAGAAGTGTATTTGGTGTATTTCGTACTGCTGTTGGCGCTGTTCTTCATGGGGGCGGGGCGTTGGTTCAGTCTGGACTGGTATATCTACCGCAGTTTCATGAAACGTATTGATAGCAAAACGGCTCACCATGATCCGTTTGAGATTGATGCGACTGACGAACCTGGCATTCGTAAGTCGTAATACGGCTATAGTATTGTCGAGCAAAGAAGGCTGCCATTGGCAGCCTTCTTGCGTATGGTTTAACGGATTTCACCGCGTTCACGCATGGCTTTGACCTTTTCATCGTTGCGTTTCATAAGTTGTAACGTTAGATAAATTTTGGCGGGAACCGACAAAAATAAGCCCCCCGCAATCAAGCCCGCTACCAGCGCAATGCCTTGCACACCATACCCCGTTACAACATCGGTGAAAATAACCAGCCCAACCCCGACGGCAGCAACGCCTAAGCCCACAATAATGAGGGTGTACATGAGGCGGCTGAGCGATGTTTCATTCATGGTGGCTTACCTTGCAGGTGTTCAATGGAAGCACCTCATTATCCGCCTCCCTGTAATTCGGGGTAATTGATGTTTGTCACTCTTGTGCCAGTTAAGCTGTGATCTGATTAAAAAGCGTTCTTTTGCTTGAACTTCGGTGGCTTTGTCCATATATTAGAGAAATCTAATATTTATTGATGATGGGCTATTACGATGAAACGCTTAAAAAATTTAATGCTGCTGGGTCTGTTATGGTTGGCAACGACCATGACGGCAAGCGGCGCAGAGCAGGGTAATAACCTCAAGCTTACCTTGGTATATGACTCGCCCTATGGGTTTGAAGAGACTCTGGAGTCCTTGCGTAACAGCATTCATGCGCATAATTTCCGCGTATTTCCTGACCGCTATCTCGAAGAAGGTTTGGTGGATGAGTTTTCCGTGAATACGCGTCAGGTCAGTGTCCGGTTCTGTAATTTCAGCGATTTGCATCAGGCGCTCCAGATTGAGCCGCAAGTCGGTGTGGTGTTGCCTTGCAGCATCACTGTGATTGAAAACGAAGCTGGCAAGGTGCAACTGTTGGCGGGCAATGTTCAAGCCATGTTGACACTGTTTGACAACCCGGAGTTGACCGCCGCGTTCCAAGATCTGGAACAGAAGTATCAGGCTATTATTGATGAGGTGACGCTATGAAACGTTTAACTATCGGTTTATGGGGCGTATTGCTTGCAATGCTGTTGGCTGTTCCGGCACAGGCGAACGATAAATTGCTGACGGCACGTTCCCCGCAGGCATTTGATCTTGCTTTGGAACAAGTGCAGACCGTGTTGAAAAAACACAATTTCACCGTGGCACATATCCAAAAATGTGACGGTGGGTTAAAAGACATGGGCTATACCACGGATAGTTACAAGATTGTGTTTTTCGGACGTTTGGAAGAGGTGCGCGAGTTAAGTAAAACGCACCCTGCATTAGTTCCTTTGTTTCCCTTTAAGCTGGCTGTATACGCAGATGGCAAGGACACGCGGTTTTCGGTGTTGAATCCTGCCGAACTCGCTCCCTTGTTGGGTGCCGATAAAGCATTGGCAGAGCAGTTGGTGGCATGGGAACGCGATTTCCGTGCAGTCCTGAGTGATATGGAAACCGTGCAAGTGGCACTCGCTGACTAAACCTCGCTTAGGCAGTTGCGCTGTAAACGCGCAATTGCTGCCCCAGTTTTTGCAGCATCACGTCCCGTTGTTGCAGGGCTTTTTCTTTGTGCAGTAATTGTTGATTAAGCTGCGCAATAATGGTGTCTTTGAGATTGATCACTTTGTCACGCTGTTCCATCGACTGGTCTTTAGTTTGCAGGGCTTTGTCACGTTCGCTGAGTTGCTGTGCAAACTGCTGTTGCTGGGCGAGCAGGCGTTGTTCGAGTTCGTTGAGATGGGCTTGCAGCGTTTGAATCGACAGGTCACGTTGCTGAATTTCTTTATCGCGTTCTTGAAGTTGTAAAAACTGTGCGGCAATTTGTGCGTCACGGCGTTGCAGGCTGCGTTCCCGTTCGTTAATGGTTTGGTCGCGGGCGGTAAGCTGCTGGTCTTTTGCGAGCGTTTGATTATTTTGTTCCAGTAGCAGTTGTTCACGTGCTTGTGCAATACGGTCTTTTTCGTGCAGCAGGCGGGTTTGTTCAGCTAACTGCTCATTGCGTAAACTGATTTGATCAACTTTGCGACGTACTAGGCTGTCACGTTGGTGAATTTGCTGATCTTTCTGGAAAATCAGGTCATCGCGGCGTTGTAATAGGCGGTCAAAATCACGCAGTCGCCGATCACGTTGCAGGATCTGCTGGTCACGTTCTTGGAGGTGGCGGTCACGTTCGGAAAGGTGGCGATTGCGTTCGCTTAGCAGTTGTTCCTGGGTGTAAATGCGTTGTTGGTGGTCGCGAATCCAGCGATTGAGTGCTTCGAGTTGTTGGCTGAGTTCTTGAATGCTGGTGTCGCGTTTGCTGAGTTGTTTGTCGCGGTTGTCGATTTCACGGTCACGTTTGCCGATGTGATTGTCTTTTTCTTCAAG